>JAIOZM010000099.1 GCA_021740585.1 Bacteroidales bacterium | reverse complement strand
TCTTGGTTTAGAGAACTAAACTTATTTAATTTGTCATTAAATTTCGAAAAGTTTAACTATTAACTGAAACCGCCACGTGCGAGAGCATGCGTGGTGGTGTGAGAGGGCGAGGGAGTAATCCCTCTACCTACTCGATTATTTTTAATTCATTACTTTCAGTATTCAATAGTTTTATAATGTCATCACGATCATTGTGACTATAACATAAAACTTGTTGAGTTTTGGGGATAGTAATGGTTGAAATTAAATTATTTCGGTAATGAAATCATAGAAGCTTATAGGTTTTCCTGAATTATTACTCTCAGAATGGAATTATATTATGGATAGGTATTTCATCTTGAATACAGAATCTGCATTTGAAATTAAAACTTCAAATACTTTTATAAAAAAACTTGCTTATTTAACATTTTTCATCAAATAATTTAATTCTCCTGGCAGTTATTTTCAATTATTTGACATTAATGCCACCCACCCCGGGACAGAGATTTTCTTAATTTAGAAGAAGTGAAAATGTTTTATATGAATTTTATTCATACGGTAATTAAAACAAGTGAAATTATTAATAATGGACTTATAAATAAAAACCCCGGCAATATGGCCGGGGTTTGTTAATTCCATTCAAGAAATACTTACTCTTCTTTAAAATCTTCCAAGGTCATTAACTCTATTTCCGTAATATTAGATTTGCTTAAAATTGAATTTACATTTTGTAACTCCAATGTAAGTAAATCATTAGCAATCGATTCTTTTTTGGCCATCATGTTTTCCAAAACTACCAATCTGTCAATTTGCGATTGAGTTGGTTTCCCTGAATACCTCATAATAGCGCCATAAATATCAGATAATCTCTCGCGTAGCTGCTCTTCACCTGTGATTCCACCCATTTTTGTGGCAACCAATGAACGATGCAAATCATCCAGTTTAGCAGATAATGATTTTAAAATTAAGGTTTCATTTTCTTTCAGCGTATCAGCCACAACCAGTTCATCTAACTTATTTTTCACAGAAACCAGTTTTGCATCCAAAAAGGCAAGGTCCTCTAACATTTTATAGGCTTTCCGTAATGTCTTCAATTGCAAGTCTCTGTCTTCAACAGAATGAGGAAGATTAGGATCAAATATTATATTTACTTTACCTTTAAATTCATCTTCACCCTTAATAATCCTGACGGTATATTCTCCCGGAGGGTAAGTAGGTCCAAAAATTGCGCCTCCGGCTAAAGAATTGGATGCGGGAACTTTAGGTGCCTTTTCACGTGGCGTCCAGGCTTCCCTGTTGATTCCGGCTCTTTTTCCAGCAGGCAAATTAGCCACTTTATTTCCGTCAGCATCATAAATTTCCATGAACATATCACCAAAAATATGGCGTTTTTTCATGTAGTAGGTTATATAAACGGCATCTGCAGGATTTCTTCCTACAAATTCATCATCACCATTCATTGTTTGTTTTTGCCCCATAGCGCTTATCTGATAGGGTCGGGAAGGTAGAAATTTAAGTTCTTCATTTAACATATCCTCTGATAAGGCTCTCAGGGGTGTAATATCATCTATTATCAAAATCCCACGTCCATGAGTAGCCATAATAAGATCGTTTTCCCTTGGATGAATAATCAATTCATGAATAGCCACTTTAGGAATATTTCCTTTCAACCTTGACCATACTTTTCCTCCGTCAAGACTTACGTATAGCCCAAATTCGGTTCCAAGGAAAAGTAAATCCTTGTTTACAAAGTCCTGAACCAAGTCAAAGCAATATCCTTCAATGTTTTCATCGCTTAGAGAGCTAAAGCTTTTACCAAAATCGGTCGATTTAAATACATAGGACTTCATGTCGCCTTCGCGGTGATTGTCGATAGTTACATATACCGCCGCCTCATTAAATTTGTCTGGTTCGACCGATGATATCCATGTTTTTTCAGGAATTCCCGGAATATTAGCCGTAACATTCTTCCATTTTTTGCCGCCATTTTGCGAGACCTGAAGGTTACCGTCGTCGGTGCCAACCCAAATTACATTGCTGTTAACAGGACTTTCTCCTATAGTATATATCGTGCAATTATTTTCAGCAGTAGAATTATCAATGGTGATACCTCCCGTTTCAGATTGTTTTAGCCTTTCCGGGTCATTGGTAGTCAGATCGCCTGAAATTCTTGTCCAACTATCTCCACGATCATTCGATTTGTAAAGATATTGAGATCCAACATACATGGCATTGGTGGTCGGACTAAAGGCTATGGATGAGTTCCAGTTCCAACGAAGATCTCCGGTTTTCTCATCTCCATAAGGACTAATTTCTTTTGATTCTCCGGTGTTTTTATAGAAGCGAACATAGTTTCCTCCCTGCCACTGCCAGTATAAAATATTAGGATCATTTTTGTCGGCAAATGCATAAAATCCATCCCCAAAACCAAAATTCTCCCAATCGCCTATTTCTATTCCTCCAGGACTTTTGCTTGGGCCCATCCAGGAACCGTTATCCTGTAATCCACCATAAACATTATAAGGAATTTGATTATCAGCACTTACATGATAAAATTGAGAAACAGGAAGATTACGGAACATAAGCCATGTTTTTCCCTGATCGGTTGATTTATAAACACCTCCATCTGTACCAAGATACATTAATTTATTGTTTTCCCTACCTACCCAAAAGGCATGATGATCGACATGAACATTACCACCACCAACATAAGATATTCTAAAGTTTTCGCCTCCATTTTCACTTACATTCAAATTAAAACTGGGTTTATAAATCCTCATGGTATCCACATAATCAGCATAAATCTGAGAGAAATAAAACGGTCTTTCGGTCATTGCATTGCTTTTATTTACTCGTTTCCATGAATTGCCCGAATCATCAGATCTATAGAGTCCTCCTTCATCATTTTCAGCTTCAAAAAGTGCATAAACCATTGATGTTTTTAAAGGTGCTACTACAACAGAAATTCGCCCGGCCGTTGATTTAGGAAGTCCGTCAGTCAACTTTTTCCATGTATCTCCACCATCAACAGATTTGTATAATCCACTTCCCGGACCTCCAGATCTGAATGTATAAGGTTTTCTTCTGAAATCCCACATGCCTGCATAAATTACATTCGGATTTTCCGGATCTATGCTAATATCGGAGGCTCCGGTGTTTTCGTCAATTTTTAATACATGTTCCCATGTTTCCCCTCCATCTTTTGTTCTGAAGACTCCTCTTTCCTCATTGGCATTCCATAAATTTCCAAGTGCGGCAACTAAGACAATTTCCGGATTTTCAGGATGGATTGCTATTCTGGATATTCTTTCGGTTTCTTTCAGCCCAATATTTTTCCAGTTATCGCCACCATCTGTAGTTTTATACATACCGTCCCCAATTGAAACTGAATTCCTTACCCAGGTTTCACCGGTTCCAACATAAACCGTATCGGGATGCGATTGAACTATGGCAACTGCACCAATTGATTGAGTATGTTCATCAAATACAGGTTTAAATAATATTCCGCCGTTAGTTGTTTTCCATACACCGCCACCCGCGGCACCAACATATAGCAGGTCAGGGTCAGATGCAAGGGCATCCATGGCAGAAATACGACCGCTCATGGTTGCAGGTCCAATGTGTCGGGCAGTTATCTCGCCAAAAGTATTAGTGTTTATACTAACTGACTTTTGGGCATAATTCGTTTGTACACCGGCAAGGAAAATTGCCAGTATAAGACCAAATCTTTTCATATATATGCTTTATAGATATTAGTTTGATGTGGGTTTTTCAAATATGGAATCAGAAACCTCAGAATTTATTTCCACATTGTCAATTACCATTTGCATCATTACCTGGCCGTTCATTTTTTGTTCGATACTATGAGCCATAATTACTCCGGACACAGGTTTAAAATTACTGAAGGAAGAAGAGCTTTCAATCTGGGCACCCTGCATCATAATTTTTGTGTCGACACGGAGCACAACAAAGTTTTCAGCATCCATAAAATATATAAATTCGTCTCCATCAGGTTTTACCAGTTTTAATTTGAAAACCGCTGTGCCTTCCATATCATCTTCTCCAACTAAGGTAAGGTCAAATCCCTTTTCTTTCCAATTATACAAATCGCCATCCATATCTCCCATTTGTTTCATTCCCTTTACCTCTTGTTCTCCCATATCTTGTGGCTCCATACTACCGGTCATAGGAATAATAGACCAGCCAGTTACACCATTATAGGCCTGAATAATTTTTGCGCCTTGTATTTCAGCTTCCATTCTGGCTTTATCGGGGCGTTTTTGAGTTAAGGTCATAGGGAACTCCATACCCATTTGCACAGCTTTTCCTTGCAAAATTATTGTGTTGAATTCAAGCATCTTTTCTTGTCCAACAACTTCAAAATAGTTGTCCAGAATTTCGTCAAGATCTTGAGCAAATATGTTTACTGCGCTTGTAAACACAAGAATTGTTAACAGAGTTAAATACTTTTTCATCATGAATGGTTTTTAGTTTTTATTGATATATTTATTTTTCCTGTAAGAGAAATGAGAAATTATTTTGATTATAAATTTAATACAACTTGTCTTAATTGCACCAAATTATTGAGCAATGCATCCATTTTGTTGAGAGAAAGCATATTTGCACCGTCTGAAAGTGCTTTGGCAGGCTCTGGATGAGTCTCAATGAAAATACCATCAATTCCAACACTTATTCCAGCCCGGGCTATGGTCTCAATAAGATCTGGCCTTCCTCCGGTAACGCCGGAACTCTGATTGGGTTGTTGCAGACTGTGTGTTATATCCAGAATCACCGGCTTTCCATATTCAGCCATTTCAGGAATTCCTCTGAAATCAACAACTAAATCGGTATATCCAAAAGTTGTTCCCCTCTCAGTAATCATAATATTTTCATTACCCGATTCGCGCAATTTGTCAATAACAAATTTCATTCCCGAGGGAGCCAGAAACTGACCCTTTTTAACGTTGACATATTTACCTGTTTTTGCGGCGGCAATTAGCAAGTCGGTCTGGCGACACAGAAAAGCCGGAATCTGAAGTACATCTACGTATTGAGCAGCTATTTCTGCTTCTTCAGCTGTATGAATATCGGTAACAACCGGTATATTGAAATGGGAAGCGACTTTTCCCAGAAGTTTCAAGGCTTCTTCATTTCCAATCCCCGTAAAAGAATCAATTCTTGATCTGTTAGCTTTTTTATAAGAGGCTTTAAAAATGTAGGGTATTTTATATTTTTCGGTTAGAGATACCATCTTTTCGGCGATCTCAAACAAATTTTTCTCAGATTCCACAACACATGGTCCGGCCAGCAGGAGAAAGTTTCCTGAGGAGGTATGTTTTAGCTTATCGAGGGAGGGGAGTTTGTTCATATTATTTATAATTAGGTAAATGGATAAGAAAGTGCCTGGAGTACTTAAAGTTAAATAATACATACACTAACGCATAACTCTAAGTAATTCAAACCCTAGCGCACTTCTTGCGCTGAGCGATAGTCGAAGTAAAGGCACTTCCTACTTATCCCTGTTTTTCCAAAGTTTATTCATTTTTTCTTTTATTTCTTTCTCTCGTTGATTATCGCCTGGAGAATATATATCCCTTATTTTTAGATCTTCCGGGAAGAAATTCTCTTCCACAAAATTATTTTCATAACTATGAGCGTATTTATATCCTTTGCCGTAGTTAAGGTCTTTCATTAATTTAGTAGGACTGTTCCTGAGGTGAAGGGGAACTGATAAGTTGCCGGTTTCTTTTACTATTGCCTGTGCTTTTTTTATGGCTTCATAGGCAGAATTTGATTTGGGGGAAGTGGCCAGAAAAATAGTTGCTTCCGATAAAATTATCCTTGACTCCGGCCATCCAATATTTTTAACAGCATCAAAACAAGCGTTGGCAATCAGGAGGGCATTCGGATTTGCCAGACCGATGTCCTCTGCAGCTAAAATCACTAATCTGCGGGCGATAAACTTAACATCTTCACCTCCCTCAACCATTCGGGCCAACCAATAAACTGCTGCATTGGGATCGCTTCCCCTAATGGATTTAATGAAAGCTGAAATTATATCATAATGCATCTCTCCATTCTTATCATAAATTGCCATATTTTGCTGAAGAATGGATTTAACCAGTTCATTATTTATAACAATTTTCTTTTTCCCTTCCGATAAAGAGGTGTTTACAACAATCTCTAAGGCATTGTATAACTTTCGGGCATCACCGCCACTAAATTGCAGCATTGCCTCATATTCATCAATTTTTATATTGAGATTCTTTAAAACATAATCCTCGTTTAGAGCTTTTTGCACAAGCAAAATCAATTCATCTTTTTCCAAAGGATCCAGAACGTATACCTGACATCTGGAAAGGAGAGGAGATATTACTTCAAATGACGGATTTTCAGTGGTAGCTCCTATAAGAGTAATAATACCCTGTTCCACAGCGCCCAGAAGAGAATCCTGCTGCGATTTACTAAATCGATGGATTTCATCAATAAACATAACGGGGGGCGGACTATTGAAGAATTTTTGCTTTTTTGCTTTCTCAATGCTATCTCTTACATCTTTCACTCCGGAATTAATAGCACTTAAAATATAGAATGGCCGTTCAAGCTGGGTGGCAACTATCTTTGCCAAAGTGGTTTTTCCCACACCCGGGGGGCCCCACAAAATAAATGAACTCAGCTGACCCGCTTCAAACATTTTGCGTATTACCCCGTTTTTTCCCACAAGTTTTTCTTGTCCCGAATATTTATCAAGACTTACAGGACGCATTCTGTCGGCAAGAGGCTGATTTGTCAATATAAATGAATTTATCGTATAAAGATAGGAAATTATTGAAATCATAGTAAAGCAAATGCAACTTTTGATGTTTCCGTGAGGTCGTATACTTAGGAAAAACAGATTTTTATTAAACAGGAACTTTTTATAAATAAAACCTTTCTGTGCAGTTGATCGTACAACTTTTCAGAATTGTTAATATTTAAAAAAAAGAAACTCTTATTTTTTAGTATTTTTATCTATGCTAAAAAGGTTTAAAAAATGAAAATCTAAATTTTCAAATTAGGAAAACAACTAAATAATTGTGATTATGAAAAATTTAAAAAAGCTGGCTTTTTGCACTGCCCTTGCAGGAATAGCATTCAGTTCCTCCGCACAAATAAATCAAGTTGACTTTATTAAAGGTGGTATAAATGATGCCCAAATATTGTTCGAAGAATATTTAACTCCTTATGCGAATTCTTTTGGAGCTGATTTAAATGCCGGATGGTATAATACAGCCAAACCTCATAAACTGGGTGGATTTGATGTAACAGTTACAGTAAACACTGCCTGGGCTCCCGATGCAGCCCGCACGTTCGATATGGCAACCTTAGGACTGGATGCTACGATTATAGGAACTTCAAGCATTGCACCTACTGCGGCAGCTAAAAGAAGTACTTATAGGCCAGATCTGGCATATTATGCAGACTTCCCGGGGAATCCAGGAGACCCCATTGAGGTTGCTCGATATGAGGTTCCCGGAGGCTCAGGTGTAAATGCTATTCCGCTGCCTATGGCTCAACTTGGAATTGGATTACCATGGGGGACAGATGTAACGGTAAGGTATTTACCTCAATTAGACCTTGGTAATATAGGAAGCATTGGTTTATGGGGAGTTGGATTAAAACATAGCATCCTTCAGCATATACCTCTTTTTAAAAAACTACCTGTTTTGGAAGCAAGTGTGCAAGGTGGATATACTGATCTAAGTACTTTTGCAAATATTAACTTTCAGCCTGTTGGATATGATATACTGGATGTGCCTACCTTATTTTTTGATGGTCAAAAAATTACTTTAGGTGTTCAATCCTGGACTGCCAATATCGTTTTCTCCCAGACTTTACCGGTTATTACTTTTTATCAGGCTATCGGATATAGCAGCTCGAATACAAGTTTGGCTCTTACCGGTAATTATCCTGTAAACAGACTTGAAACTGAAGCTGGTCCAAATCTTGGAAAAATTATTGTTGACTATGATGAAACTAACCTTGAAGGCGATGGTGTGGTAACCGACCCATTTGATATTGAAATTCAAAACTCCAAAGATTTGCGCCTGAATGCAGGATTTAGAATAAAATTAGGTGTTTTAACCTTCCATTTTGATTATACAAAAGCTAATTACAGTGTTTTCACTGGTGGTATTGGTATTAGTTTTAGATAAAAAATATTTTAATAATATATTAGCCTGTATTGGATTTTTTCCGATACAGGTTTTTTTTAACTCTGTTTTTACGGTAGGATCCGGGAGTAAATTATTTCAACCACCCCTGGCTCTGCCGGAGCGGGTAGGCAAAGGAGAGGCTGAAGAAATAGGATTATTAAACAAACTTCATATTAAAAATAATTTATCGATTAGCGTAAAATCGCAATATCTATTCAATAGTCAGTAAATGAATTGAGCTAAATAAGTTCAATCTCTGTCGAATTGACACATAAAAGTAAATAGTATTGAAAATCTGTGCCAAAAAAGGTCGATTTTAAAATTTGCCCTAATTTTGCAGTAATACCTGTGTTAAAATATTATTGAACAGAAATATAAACATGATGAAATATATCAATACAACTCTACTGGGAGGACTGGCCGCAGTTCTGCCCTTAGGACTTATTATTCTTTTTGTGAGATGGATAATTAATATAATAGAAAGGATACTTAGTCCATTGGTGGAATTGTTTAATACCGATTCCCGCTATGTAATTTTGGCCCTCTATATTTTAATTGTGATAGCGATATTGATACTATTTTTCGCCATCGGTTTTTTTATTCAAACCCGGGCTGGGAATTATTTCAAAAAGGGTGTTGAAAATAAGTACCTTATGAAAATACCGGGATACCAAACAGCCAGAGATATTGTGATGCAATTTTTTGGAGGGAATCGTTCTTTCTTCTCTGAGGTAGTTTTGGTAGATCCTTTTAATTCGGGCACCTTAATGACAGGATTCATAACCGACAACTCTGGAGAAATGATCACTGTCTTTGTTCCTACAGGTCCAAATCCGACCTCAGGAAATATTTATCATCTTCACAAGGAAAAAGTAATCATTACTAATGCCCCTGTCGATCTTGGTATGAAATCAATAATTAGCTGTGGAGCCGGATCTTCCAAATTGTTTGAGGAAGCCCAGACGAGCATTGTCGAAGTTAAATCAGCATCTGAAGAGGAGAAAGAATAATAAAACAAGGATTTCAGTTTGTAATTCCTTGAAATTTCTTGCCGGATTTTGCTAAAGGATAATTTTCTGAACCAATGCAACTCAAAAATTCGGGAAGGAAAACCAGCAGTATTCTACTTTTTCATTTCTTCGATAGAAGATTAATCAACTCTGTATCACTCTTCCGTACAGCAACGAAATTAGGCCCGAGAAAATCTTCATGTATCAGATTATAATCCCTGAACTCAACTATTTTCGGAAATACCTTGCCAAGAATATATCCAAATTCTTCAAAGAGATTATAGAAATCTATTAATAGCTTTTTTGTAGTGATATTTATGTAACCGAATTCGAACTGAATTAATCGTACATCCTGCTTCTTTAGAATTTCCTTAAAACCAAGAATTGCATCATATTCAGCACCTTCAAGATCTAATTTTAAAAAATCAACTTTATTAATTTTGTAATCACGTAAAAATTCATCTCCGGCAACCAGATTTATATCTATATATCCGATCGACTTATGTTTATTTCCCTCAATTTCAAATAAGGAAGAATGAGTATTTGAAGGAAAAAGGCTAATTCTTTTGGTAGCTTTTTCAGAAAATAAACCTTGCATTATTGTAATTACATTATCATAGCCTTTCATATTCGATTCGAGAATTGCAAAGGTTTCCCCAACTGGTTCAAAAGCATAGATTTTAGAACCCATACAATATTTAGTAAGTTGTCTGGAATAATTTCCAACATTGGCTCCGCCATCTATAATTACAGTGGGATTCAGGGTTGATAATTTCTTTATTAAGGTCAATTCTCCATTGCTGTGAAGATCATGATTTCTATTTTCGTAAAAGCGGTGAAGAGCTCTTCCAAAACCGGCCAGATTTTTAAAAAATGAATTATGGGAATTTCGTTTAACATATCGCTTTAGCATCATGAATCCTGAATTTTAAAATGTGGCCAAAGATAAATATTTTCCCGGATACTAATGGAGAAAAGTAACATCGCCAATCTTTACCTCCTGACTTCCATCGATATACTTAACTATGGCTTTGTAGACATAGACACCCTGGTGAGCTTTGCGTTTACCATCTACATAGCCATCCCAGCCTTTATACAGATCGTTGCTTTCGTATACCAATTCTCCCCAGCGACTGTAAATAAGCAATTGATATTCAACAACATTAATAAAGTGAGGATGAAAAACAGTATTGTCAATTTCCCCTTCATTCCAATATCCTCCGGTCGGCCCCGATCCATTCCATTTGAATACATTTGGGTAGGTTATAGTGCCTTCACCAGCCCAGATATTAATATATTTCTCCATTATAAGAGTATCTACACAATTTTCCTCACTCCAGGTATATAATCCTATATCAAATGTTCCAACCTGACCATAAGTATGCGTGGGGTTAGATTCTGTTGAACTGTTACCATCACCAAAGTCCCACAGGTATCGAACCGCATTTTGTGAAATATTTACAAATCGGATCAGTTGATCAGGATTTCCAATTTCAGTAGGATAGGCATTGAAAACCGACTGAGGATAATTATAAACTGTAACTCTGTGAGTTTCTGAATCAACACCTGCAAGTCCGATGACTTTTAGGGTCACATTATGAACTTTTGGCTGGTAGAAATAATGGGTAGGATTTTTCTCTGTTGAAAATGTACCATCATCAAAGTCCCAAATATAACTATCACCATATTTACTATGATTTCTGAATGTAATTATCATTGGAGGACAGCCGGCAGTGTCAGGGGTAAAGCCTGCTTCTGGTGGGGGAGGAAGAATTTTGATCTGCTTAGTCAGACTGTCTCTGCAATAATCGTTGTAAACATGAAGGGTGATATCGAATTCTCCATAACTAACAAAGTCGTGATCAATGGGTTGCCGTATCGATTCGGTATTACCGTCGCCAAAATCCCACAAATACGACCAATTGCCGAAACTCGATAAATTACTTAGCTGAACCAGCGTGTTTGGATAGTTTTGAACCGTTGGAGAAGCAAAAAAATCTGCAATAGGAGAGGGGTATACCTGAACATCAGTAGATCCGGTACCTTTGCATCCATCTGCAGTTTCAGCTACTAAAGTGGCTGTATAAACTGTGTCGGAATTCCCGAAATAGTAAAAATTATGCACAACTGATGCTGTATCAGTCTTCAGAGATTCACCATCTCCAAAATTCCAGCTGTAACTTTCATAACCGGTATTAGAACTTAATCTGGCAATTACCGGATTACATATACCATTTACATCCTGAACCAGATTTACAACGGGATTGTCTAAAATCTCAATTATCAGACTGTCATCAAGAAGGTTTTCGCACGATATGGAATTGTAATTTTCAGTAATTTTTAATATTCGATACAAATTATTTCCGGTTTGATTGTTAAGATTTAGATTCAGTGTATCATTAGAGATGTTAAAAATAGAGTTCACGGTTCCATTAATCTCATAAATCAGATCATAACTCAGGTCTTTCGTACCCTCAATAAGAATTGCAGCCTCTGAGCTATTATCAGGTTTGGAACACCATGAAGAATCCGGACTTAGAAAAGAAGCATCAGGTATATCAATAACTTCAATATCTAATTGATCGCTGCCAATACATCCATTGGCATCAGGACCTGTTTTTACCCCGATGGAATGAAGCCCTGGCCCGGCAAGTGCTGGGTTAAAAATCCCCGCGTTTGTATCCGTTATACCTGTACCCGACCATGTTTCTACCGATGCTGCTGAGTTTAAATCTATAGCTGAATTATAGATGCAAAGCGGTCCGGCAGGCTCAATACTACCATCTGGTGAAGGCAGAACGGTAATAAATATGTCGTCTGAATCTGAGCATAAATTTGCATCGATTATGTTGTATTCAATGCGATGAACCCCCGGTCCGGCATCGAATGGAACAAATGCTCCCGTTGCCCCATTTAAAATTCCGGGCCCTGACCAAGTGCCTCCGGCTGAGGCTGCTGAAAGAATAATGGTATCGGCATCAGCGCAGATAGGATTAACTGGATCTATGGTAGCATCAGGCTTGTCAACAATAAGAATTATTGCCGTGGTTGTTTCAGGTGGGAAATCACCGTTTATTGGATCGGCAGGGGGACCAGGTATTAGCGGATCGTCGTAGGGATTGCAATAATTCCAGTAACGTAAAGTCACTTCAAAATACTCACCGATTAATTTGTCGTTTGCCACATTCATTACCTGACTGAAAATACCTGAGCCGAAAACGGGTCCGGGCAAAGTTATAATGCTTCCGGTATAGGGAAATCCTTGTAAATTTCCATCAATGGTTACCGGGGCACCCGTCATGCTTCTATCTGTTCCGTAAATCCATTGAATCCATCGGGTTCTGCTATTAGGATTATCATTTTCTTGTGGAGGAACACAATTAAACTGGGTATTGTCCTGAAACTGTACATCGGCACCATTACCTATGCAGATAGGGTAAATTGGAGGATCGATAAGTAATTCACCGCCATTATGATTATCATTATCCCATACGGTTACGATTTGTACCTGAATGGAGGAAGTACAAACCACTCCATCAACAACAAGAGTTGCTATAGGTTCGTAATTACAAATGTCAAATTCAGAAGTATAAACATGATTGGTTGTAACCGTCCATTCACGCGTTGCAAGATCGGTATTTATAGCATTTTCTATAGAGGTGCTTCCGTCGGCCCAGTCGAAGTGAATTTGGACAAGTGCTCCACCATCATTAACCCCGCGGTATTTAACAACCCAATTAGCAGTAACAGGAGAGCAAAGTTTATCTGGTACAATATCATTAGCCTTCGAATCAATACTGCAATCCTGAGCAGTAATTTTAGACGTAACTATAATAAACAATATAATCGCCAATGATATTCTTTTCATAATCTATTAATGATTAATAGTAAATAAACTTGTTGAAACCTTAATAAATTATCCTAAAAATTATCCCTCTATATTATAACAGACTTTATAAAGAATTAGTTGCATTTTGCGCAATAATTTTGATGAAAGGAGGGGAGAAAATCTTGTTGGAAAAGAAAATACTAAAATGGGAGTCGGAAGTAACCTGGAAACACTTCATCGAACATGAAGCAATCATTAAATATTTTAGTTAGTTTATCGGCTAAAAAAATGAAGAATCAATTAAAAATATATTATTTAACACAATTAAGCCAATCAGCCATTTTCAGAAAGGTTAATTAATCCCGACATATTTTTAATTAATACCCGTCGTCCGGAAAATTTTGCAAAACCGTCTTTTTCTAATTCTTTTAAAATTCTGATAGCGCTATCTTTCGACATAGCTGTCATATCTGCGAGGTCTTGCCTGCCTATGGGTAATTCAAAATCATGATTTTTATAAACTTTATCCGCCATATAAATAAGAGCATCTGCCATTCTGCCGTGCATCTGTTTTTGAGTAAGCCCCAACAGCTTATTATACGTATAGATTGCTTCATTATTCAATTGGCTAATATATCTCTCTGCAAATATTGAATTAGATTGTAATACAGATTTAAAACTTTCAGTATTTACAAAGCAAACAATTGATTCTTCGAGTGCTGTAATAGTATATTGATTTCTACCGCTGCTATATAAACCCTGACCACCTAATAATGTGTTGGGACCAATAAGATTGAGCAATAAATTCTTATTTCCATAACCTTCAATATATACTTTTGCAAAACCTTTTACAAGATTGGTAAGATGAGTGAGTATAGTTCCTTGCTTTACAATGTTCTCACCAGCTTTAAAATGGACTTCATATCTCTCAATATTTAATAAATCGGCTTCCTCTTTATTCAATACCATAAACAATGCAGAATTCGAATTACAATCATTACAAGATTCGCATATATTATTCCTCTTCATTTTTTACAAATTTGAGTTCAAATATACTAGATTTTGTTTTATATCCTTTCTTATTTATCTATAAAAAGCAATTTAATTTACGATATAAAACGGTTTGCTTGTCGAATAACATCTTTAATTATACTAAATAATTCGTCTTATATTTTCAGATAAGAATCGCTTAACTCTGTTATTTTTGTAACATGTGGAAAATTACAACACGATTGCTGAAGTATTCTACATGAATGATATTTAAAGAGAATATTGAATTGGAATATTTTGTTTTATTTAATCGAATTCAATATTGAAAGCGTTCAACCCTAAATAAAAATAGTGTAAATTATAAAATTAATGTTATGAAGAAAATCTTGTTAAGTCTTTCCGGACTACTTATTGCTTTTGTATCTTTTTCACAAGATGCGAAATCCTTTGAGCGGCCAGCTTTCGAAACCTCTATTTTGATTGATAACCAGACGGTTGCCACCCCATTTAAAGGTAGTCTTGAATTCGAAATACACCATAGATTTGGGAAAATGAATAATGGTATAACTGATTTATATGGGGTTTATGCACCATCTAATATCAGGTTGGGTTTCAATTATGGATTTACCGATAAACTTATGCTTGGATTTGGTACAACAAAAGATTATAAACTTCAGGATTTTCAGTGGAAATATCTCTTACTTCAGCAAACTACCGGTGGAGAAATGCCGGTTACTGTTAGTTATTATGGTAATGCAGTTCTGGATGCCAGATCTGATGATAGTTTTGGCCCGGCTGATCAGTATAAATTTATTCACAGGTTTTCCTATTTTAGTCAGATAATTGTTGCCAGACGATTTTCTTATAAATATTCTTTACAAGTTGCACCTTCAATGTTTTATTATAATGCTGTTGAAGTGGGAAGAGAAAATCTCAACTTTGGTATTCATGCCGGTGGTAAGGCAAATGTTATTGGAAGTGCATCCGTAATTGCTGAATACGATTATTTATTTACGGAACAACCAGGATTTGAAACTAAACCAAATCTTGCATTAGGTGTTGAAATTGGGACTGGCACCCACGTTTTTCAGATTTTTGCTTCCAATTATTCTAATATTATTAACCAACGTAATCTTTTATACAACACCAATGATTTTGCAAGTGGTGAATTTTTACTTGGTTTTAATATAACGGTAAGATTTTAAAAGATGAAAAAAATAAGAAAATTTAATATTCCTTACACATTTATATCTGCTTTACTAGGCTTTTTTTTACTAAATAACTCCTTTGTTTTTTCTCAGGAAACAGAAGATCAATTGGCTTCTCCTAAAGGAATTGAAAATTCTTATTATGCTGAAGAGAATGAGAGCTGCCTAAAATGTCATGGGGAGAAAATTTATATACTTCAAGATACAATAATGGGCCTGGAGAAAAAAGCTTCTATGTGCATTGATAACCGTATTGACAGAGATGCCTTTTATAATTCAGTGCATTACAGTTTTAGCTGTCTTGATTGTCACTCCTACGATTATCTAACATTCCCTCATGCACTTGAACTAAGATTTGAAGAACATTTAAATTGCCTCGATTGTCATGGTTACGACGAAACATACGCTAAGTATAAATTTGAGGAAATTGAAGAGGAGTGTATGAAATCGGTTCATTATCAGGCTACTAATGGCAGCTTTACATGTTGGGATTGTCACGACCCGCATTCTAATAAATTAATTAGCCGGGGATCAACTAATATTCCTCAAGTCGTTCTTCAAACAAATTCTCATTGTCTTGAATGTCATGGAAGCATTGAAGCATTTGAATTATTATCTGACAAAGATCTGGGCAATATAGTGCCTAAGCACCAGTGGCTGCCTAACCAGGAATTGCATTTTGGCGCAGTTCGTTGCATTGAATGTCATACTGAGATAAACGACAGCCTAATGGTTGCTCATAATATATTGCCGGCAAAAGATGCTGTTAGAAATTGTGTAAGCTGTCATTCGCAAAATTCAATCCTGATGGGCTCGCTTTATAAATATCAATCAAAAGAAACCCGTTTGGAAAGTGGATTCCTTAATGGAGCCATTATCAACAACAATTCCTACGTTATTGGCGCTAACAGAAGCAAGTTTCTTAATATAATAAGTTTGTTGGTTTTTGGACTTGCCTTCATCGTAATGAGCGTCCATGTTACTTTTAGAATCATTCACAGAAAAAATTAATCATGGCTGAAAAAATATATTTTTATCCGATCTGGCTTAGATTATGGCATGTAATAAATGCTGTATTTTGCATATTATTAATTATTACAGGTGTAAGTATGCAGTATGCATTCGCAAATCCGATAGTTTCATTTGAGAAAGCAGTAAGTATACATAATTTTTCAGGCATAGCATTAACCATTAATTACACCATATTTTTGTTGGGTAATATATTTACCCCTAATGGAAATTACTATCGCATCAAACTCAAAAAAATGCGGAAAAAATTATGGAAGCAATTAATGTATTATTCTATTGGAGTTTTTAAAAATGAAAAAGCACCGTATCCTATTAATGCAGAGAGGAAGTTTAATCCATTGCAACAGATTTCTTATATAGTGGTTATGTATATGGCTATTCCTATCTTGTTTATAACGGGCTGGGCATTGCTGTTCCCTGAGTTTATTTTAAAGGGTTTGTTAGGATTCTCAGGAATCTTTCTAACCGCTCAGTTTCATGTTTTAATGGGATTTTTAGTTACCATCTTCCTGATAGTTCACCTCTATGTAAGTACTATGGGTACCAAGCCAATAAGTAATTTTAAGAGCATTGTTACGGGTTGGCAGGAAGCACATTAGAATATTCTATATCAAATTATCAAATATAAGGAGTGCTATTTTGCACTCCTTTTTTTGTATGTCGGGCATGGTAATAAGCTTGCGAGGTGAAAGTCCTTGTACGTGCCGAGTTGATAGGAAACGTTAGCGAATGGCAAAGGTGTTGTGGGTGACTACAAATCTGAAAGAAGCCATCAGCAAACTTGAA
>JAIOZM010000098.1 GCA_021740585.1 Bacteroidales bacterium | reverse complement strand
AGGATATAATAAATCTGTTATTTCGAATGTTCTGCTAACTTCCGGCAAGGAAATAATTTTAAATGTTTCTTTGAAAGAAAAAGCTTATACTGTTGATGAATTAATCATTCGACCTGAAAAGAATAAAGAAAACCCCAAAAATGAGATGGCCAGTGTTAGTGCCCGAAGCTTTTCGGTGGAAGAAACCGAACGTTTTGCCGGAAGTCTGGGCGACCCTGCCCGAATGGTGGCAAATTATGCGGGTGTAATGACTCAGAATGATTCAAGGAATGATATCATAATCAGAGGTAACTCACCGTCAGGAGTATTGTGGAGACTGGAAGGTGTTGAGATTCCAAACCCAAATCATTTTGGAGCCTTAGGAACAACAGGAGGTCCTGTAAGTATGATTAATAATAACTTACTTACCGATTCTGATTTTCTTGCAGGTGCTTTCCCGGCAGAATATGGAAATGCTACGGCAGGTGCATTCGATCTGTATTTACGATCAGGGAATAATCAGAGTACTGAATTTACCGGACAGGTCGGTTTTAATGGATTTGAAGCTGGAATTGAAGGACCTTTATCCCATAGGGAAAATAAACCAAATCCTTCCTACCTGGCTAATTTCAGATATTCAACTCTTGAGATGATGCACGATCTGGGCTTTAGTACCGGAACGGGTGCTGCCATTCCTGAATATCAGGATTTAACCTACCTCATTGACCTACCGGCAAGAAAGGCAGGAAGATTTAAAATTTTTGGTCTGGCAGGAAATAGCTTCATTGCACTTGGTCACGACATGGAAGATTCTACCGGAAATCAATACAATCAGCGAGGTGTTACCACAGACTTTGGTTCTGATCTCTTTGTTACAGGCCTAAGTCATTTATATTATCCATCAGAAAAATCTAAATTGAACACCACATTATCCTGGCAAAAAACAGGATCTTCAGCAAAAATTGATTCACTGAAAGAAGGGGATGTTTATATCCCCCATTATGGAAGTGAACAAGCTGAAACTAAGTTTTCTTTCACCACTCAATTCAAACATAAAATTAATTCGGCCACTCATTTTTATATCGGTTTAGTAACTGATTTTTATAAGTTAAGTTTTGCCGATAGTGTCAACAGTAAAGATTATGGTAGATTTATAAGTCTGGCAAATAATGAAGGCAACCTGGCGCTTATAAGAACCTATGGTCAGATTCAACATAGCTTTAAAAATAATCTGATGACATATAGTGGACTTAACTTGATGCTTTCAGGTCTTAATAATCAAATTCTAGTGGAACCCAGATTAGGAATGAAATATACATTAGGTGGACGGAGTGCCTTGAGTTTGGGATTGGGTTTGCATTCACAGCTTCAGCCAAAAGCAGTTTATTTTACTCAATCCTATATGGAAGCTTCAGATTCGTACATCACCACGAATGAAAATATTGATCTAAGCCGAAGTCTTCATCTTGTGGCAGAATACGACTATAGGTTTTCCAAAACTCTCAGACTAAAACTTGAATCCTATTATCAGTATTTATTTAAAGTGCCGGTAAAAGAGTCATTTCCTGAATTTTCAATGCTGAATGCAGGTGATCAGTTTGGCCTTCCACGGGAAGATAGTCTTATCAATACAGGAACCGGAAGGAATTACGGGATTGAATTAACCCTTGAAAAATTTCTTGAGCAGGGTTATTATTTTCTGTTCACTACTTCTCTTTTTCAATCTGAATATCGCGGATACGATAAATTATGGAGAAATACTGCTTTTAATGGAAACTTTGTATTTAATCTGCTGGGAGGGTATGAAATAAAACTTAGTGAGAAGTCAATGTTAACCTTCGACGTCAAAACAGTTTTTGCCGGGGGTAAAAGATATCTGGCAATAGATTTGGAAAAATCGATTGCTGAAAATGATGAAATAAGAGATTGGGATTCGGCTTATGATAAGAAATATGATCCTTACTTCAGAACCGACTTTCGAATAGGCTATAAAATGAATGGAAGACGTTTTAGTCAGGAATGGGGAATTGACCTGCAAAATCTTACGAATTATAAAAGTCTTTTTATAGAAGGTTATGATGCACAGAAAAAGGAAGTTTATCAGGTTTATCAGCAAGGTTTTGTTCCAATGATGTTATATCGTATCCAATTCTGATAAATTTGTACCTTCGAAAAACAAAAATCTGAAACCGAAATATTGAATAAAACATGCAAATAATTTATAACAGAAGAATTTTTATACGAAATACAATATTGTTGATCCTTGCAGTAGCTATCTTTTTATCGATACTTTATTATCTGAGTGACAAACCAAAAAGCTCAATAGACACATTTCTAAGAATTATACATGGGCTGACAATGACTGCCGGTTTATGGATCGGATGTATGGCTATAGTAAACTATTTATGGAAGAAATTCCCTTGGCAGGAATCACCTTTAAAGCATCTGGTAATTGAAATTATTCTAATTTTTACATACACTATTGCTTTCTCATTTATTGTATATTCTTTTGGTAAACGGTTTTTTGATATAGATTTTACCATAAACATTTTCTATGATATATTTAACACCTTACTTATAACATTTTTTATTACGGCTATTTACGAATCAGTTTATTTCTACAGGCAGTGGATAGCTAATTTTTCCAAATCAATAAAACTTGAAAAAGACAATATTGAGGCTAATTATGAGATTTTAAAAGCAAATCTGAACCCTCATTTTCTGTTCAATAGCTTAAATTCACTCATGAATCTGGTTGACGATAATCCTAGAGCCACAAAATATATTTCTAATTTATCAGAATTCCTTCGTTATCTTTTAAATAGTGCAGAAAAGGAGCTCGCCGATTTAGGGGATGAAATTAACATTTTAGAAAAGTATATTGAATTACAGAAGTTACGTTTTGAAAATTCTTTTGAAGTGAAAATAAATGTTGACCAACCGGAGTTGTATAAGATACCACCGCTTGTTCTTCAAATTCTGGTTGAGAATTGTATTAAGCATAACGAAATTTCGACGGAAAAACCATTAAAAATTGACATTTATAATGAGGCTAAAATACTGTGGGTTCAGAACAATATTAATTTGAAAAAAGGCGTGGAATCTACAGGAAAAGGTCTTAAAAACATTCGTGACAGATACAAACTTTTCACCAGTCAGAATATTGAAACAGATTCAAACGACAATATTTTCCGAATTAATGTTCCTTTGTTAACTATGAAATGATGTGCAAAGTACTAATTATTGAAGACGAAAAAGCAGCCGCAGACAGATTGCAAAGAATGCTGTTGCAATGCGATGACTCTCTATCTATTTTAGGGCGATGCGAAAGCATAAGGTCATCGCTTGATTGGTTAAGTAAAAACGATTCGCCCGATTTGATTATGCTCGATATTCAATTAGCTGATGGATTAAGCTTTGAAATTTTCAAAGAAGTTGAAATTTCCAGCCATATTATTTTCACAACCGCATACGATGAATTTGCCATAAAAGCCTTCGAGCTTAATTCTATTGGTTATTTGCTAAAGCCCATCGAAATAAATAAGTTGCGATTTAGCCTTGAAAAATTTCGCAAAATGAGACATGAGTCAGATCGATTGAAAAGTGCGGATCTGTTAGCGGTTTTAGGTAATTTTAATCAGCAATATAAAAAACGTTTTCTTGTAAATGCAGGAGAAAAAATACGGACAGTATTTACCGAAGAAGTGGCTTACTTTTACTCCATGGAGAAAACCAGCTTTTTATGTACAAAAGAAAATAGGAGTTATCAGTTGGAGTTTTCTCTTGAAAAATTGGAAGAAATACTCAATCCGGATGAATTTTATAGAATTAACCGCCAGTTTATTGTTCATATCTCAAGCCTTGATAAAATTTTCATTTTAAGCAAAAGTCGCATAAAAGTATCAATCCTTCCTGTTCCACCAACAAAGGAGGACGTTTATGTTTCCAACGCGAAGGCATCTGCCTTTAGAAAGTGGCTTGATGCCTGAAAAAATATATCAAAGTGAGAATAATACAACTTATTCAATTTCTTATGTATTCTCCTCCTTAAAATATATCTTCGCAATCAATATTTGAAATAAATATATAACCCGATTATTATGTTTAAAAATTTCAAGTGATCTCTAAAAAGAGCCATTATTTTCATACTGGTAATAGGAATTATTTCTACACTGGTTATTGCCAGCAATGAATCTTTTTGGCGATAAAATTCTTAAGTCGAAAACGATAAAGGTTTTCATCGATTATGATTCGGGAAATGAAATAGATGACCTTTATGCCATTACCAGGGCCCTTATTGCTCCTGAATTGGAAGTGATTGCTCTTAGCTGTGACCAGAAAACAACAATGTTCTAAAATCGAAAAATATGGATGTATTCCTACGTTCCGAAAATCGAACATATTTGTATTCTGCTAACATTTTCAATTTTGCCCCACCAAACACCGACATGTATCTACCGGAAGGGGTTGAACCAAACTACTTATTCTCAATCGCATCAAGAAAATCTCTAATAGCCTTTACATTATCTCTCAAATTGTCGTGCATCGTGGCATGTCCCGATCCTTTTATCTCAACAAATTCGGCGTTTGGAACCTGTGTCTGGAAATATTTCACCGTTTCCGGACGTGCCTCATCATATTCTCCGGTAATAAAGAGAGTAGGGACTTTTATTTCTTTTAGTCCCGGACTTAAGTCAACCTCCTTCAGGGTTCCGGTTGAGGTAAATTCACTCGGTCCCCACATATACTCATAAATTGTGTCGTTTCCATAGGAAGGAACGGTATCGTATTTCGAATAAATGCGGGAATGTCTGAGCATGAAATGACTATAAAAAACAGCTTCTGCCTCACGGTATTTCTGATTATTAAAGTTTCCGCTTTCCTCGCCAAAATATATGGCAGATTGAATGGTATCATGAAGGGTAGCAATTAATTTACCGGCATCGCTTATCCACATGGGTGTGCTGATTAAAGGACTGTTCATTATCAGGCCTTTTATTCCGTCGGGGTATTCAAGATAGTAAGCAAGTTCAAGCATGGTGCCCCAGGAGTGGCCGTAGAGGTAAAAATCCTTCAATCCGATAATGTTTTTAAACTCTTCGAGTTGCTCTACAAAAGAGTGGAGGGTCATCAGGCTCGTATCCTTATGATGATCTGATCTTCCGCTACCCAGCTGATCGAAAATGATAATAGGTCTGTCATCGCTGAGGGCTTCAAAGTTATACATCGACCGGCTGGTTCCTCCCGGACCTCCATGTAATAACAGGAGGGGAGTCTTATCTCCTTCGCCCATAATTTTATACCAAATTTTCCCGTCTCTAAGTTCTGCATAAGCTTCACCCGATTTAAGACCCGGATTGGATTGAACGCCCGTTAACAGAACTATGCTCAGCAGTATGATTGTGAATGAATTGAATCGTAAACCTTTCATTTTCAGCCTAATTTAGTTAAATATTCATCTATGTAATTTTCCTTAAGTTTCGATTTATATTGTTCAATATAGCGTGGGTGATCAACCACAACGAGTAATTCGAACAATTTTTCTCTATCATTAATGATCTTAAGGTATTTAGCATTCTTTTTTCCCAAAACAAAACAGCTTTTTGTGTCAATGCCAAAACTAATTTGTTCTGTTAGGCTTGCCAGTATAAAAGGGTATAAAGCATCAAAAAGTTCATCGTAATCGTAATAATTGCAGTTCACCCAGTTTCCTTTTTGGTTTTTTTCAATAAAACCCAGAGGACTCATGGATGTGATGAAATAGTTCTTGTAGAATTTTTCAGAACCGCCATATTTTGAGATCATTTCATAGATAAATACAGAGGAGGGCTCATGAGTGCTCACTGACTCGATATTTATTCCACAGATCTCCCGGAGTCTCTTTGTATCTGTGAATGGAATGCCCGTAGCACCTGCGCCTAAGCGGCCGGGATTAATTCCTAAGATAAGTTTTCTTTTATTACTGTCGCTATAATACTTGGTGTAGAAAGCTTCTGAAATGCTATTAATTTCTTTGTTTTCTTTAAATGGATTCAACACTTTAATTCCATGGGGAAGTGTTTCGGAATAGTGAAGTTCCTTATTAAAATTGATTACTTTTTGAGCGAAAGTTTTCATTTACTAGAATATTGAGGGTTGCTGGTAAAAATTGTTACCTCATAAGGTTCTTTATTTAAAATTTTCTAAATAAAGCCGATAATCATCCTCTGGAATGAATCTGGCACTAAGCCACGCCAGTTAAGTCATAGAATTATCCTGCTAAAAACTTTTCTACCTCTGAAATCAGTTTCTTAACAGGCTCAAAATAGGGGAGTACTTTATCTTTTTGGAAGTCAAACAAATCATCATAATCACCTTTTTGTCTCCATGTAAATAATTGGGAGAATATTTTACCTGAGTCTTTATCAATTTTACCGGTTTTGATGAAATATTCTGAAAAGTTTGATTTCGCTCCGTTATGAGTCGTAGGTTTAAGATCAACACTTAATAGAAGTGCAATAACAGCATAATATCCAGCATAATAAAGACGGTTGATTGCTGAATTCCACTTTTCTTTATCAGCTAATATATGAGCATCATCCAAAGTATCTTTTGCTCTGGCGATGCGATATTTAATCAGATCTTCTTTGGATCCACTCATTTCAATTTAATTCCTTCATTTTTAATATTTTCAAATAGTGGAGTGATGAAATAATTATTGACCCAATCATTCTTAGAATAAAAAAGAGGAGAAATTACCTCACCTATCTCCAATTCCAGATCATAAAACTCGTCCATGAATTGTGTTTCAAAATCAAAAGATATATTAGGACTATTAAGCAAGATTAAAAGATCCCAGTCAGACAGTTTTTTTGAATTTCCTCTAGCTTGAGAACCATATAAATATACTTCAGAATCAGGAGCGTTCCTATCAACAATTTTGATGATTCTTTTTAATATCTGTTCTTTTTTGCTCATTCCACAAAGATAAGGAATTTAATTCTTCAATTGTATGGGTGGGTTTTTTACACTTGGATCTGATTCTTTTTATGGAAAGTATAGTAAAGGCATGTAATATAAGGGAAATATATAAATCTGATTACTTTTTTTGGGGCGAGACTTAAAAGTCCGGCAATCCAATGATTTTTTCGATACCGGCATATTTAATAAATACCTCTGCGGCTTCAGATTGAATTTGAATTTTACCCGAAGTTACGGCCTCTTCAATACCTTCATTATTCATATGTCTGCTATTTAACAAGCGCATAACCAGATGCCCATTTACCACATGCATGCTTTTTTCGCCAAAAGTATAAAGATCCAATGTATCCCATTCTCCGGCTGGATTCTCAAAATTGCCGGGCACTTTGCACCACCAGTTGTCGCCGCCGAAGGTTACTTCTTCTCCATCTGGCGAGTATATATAGAATCTGCTTGCTGTATCAGGTATGGCAGGTATGGTATTTATCATTCCGGCCACCGGATAAAAATCACCACAATGTCCTTCTTCAATCTGAAATTCATTGGATCGCATCCATGCATTGTGACCCACACCGGGTTTTCCGACGGAATGGTAAAGTAATCCGCAATCAAGATTTTCCTCCATACGAGGCGGCCATTTTAATGTTCCCCATTTGAAAACCAGACGCAGGTGGTAATTTTCAAATTCTTGTTTTGAAATCATTGCGCCGTATACCTCTCCTGATATTCGGATCATTTTCTGCCCATCTTTTTCAATTTCGCTAAAAACACCGTAAGGATCATTGTTCCAACCCAGATGTTCAGCTTTGTTAATGGGATCCATAATTTGGTAGCCATTTTCCTCAAAATATGACCATGGAGCGCTAAGGTATATGTTCCAGTTATCCATTCCGTTACCATCGTATAATACTTCAGGCCATTCTGTGGAAACGGCATTACCGGCCGTATTTTCAGTATTGGATCTTTTACATGCCACTAATATGAAAATTATAATTAATGACAGGATAGTAATTCTGTTTAATTGCTTCATATCAATTATTTTTATAATACTATAATCAATTTACCGTCAAAGTCATTGCGTAGCGCGACAATCTATTTAGGTTTTATAAGTTTTACCAAACAACACTGTACTAAAATTTAAAAATCTATCTTCCTACCAGGTAAAATATGTACAATAATGATTAGTAAAGCTAATCTTTAATAGCCCATTCCACCGCCTTTTCAGCATGAATTTTAGTTGTGTCAAATGTGGGTATATTCACATCTGAATCGTTTATAAGCAATGGAATTTCGGTACAACCTAAGATTACAGCTTCAGCACCTCTGGCTTCCAAATTAGCTATAATAGCTTTATAGGCTTCCCGGGAATTGGTTCTGATTTCCCCTTTGATTAATTCATCGTAAATAACAGAGTGGATGATCTCCCTTTCGTTTTCGTCAGGGATAATTACCTCAATTCCGAACTGTTCAGTAAGGACTTTTTTATAGAAATCCTTTTCCATAGTAAATTTTGTACCTAAAAGACCCACTTTTTTAAGTTTCCGGTTTATAATCTCAAGTCCGGTAGCCTCTGCAATATGCAGAAAAGGTATAGAAATGCTATTTTTTATAGCCTCGCTGCATAAATGCATAGTATTGGTGCAAAGTACAACAATATCGGCTCCTCCTTTCTCAAGACGGATTGCGGCATTTGCCATAATACCATCAAGTTCATTCCATTTATCTTCATGCTGCAGTTTTACGATCTCATTAAAATCGACTGTGTACATAAGACTGTCGCAGGAATGATGACCTCCCAACAGCTTCCTCACCTTCCTGTTTATCAGTTCATAATAAACAATAGATGATTCCCAGCTCATTCCTCCTATTAGTCCAATTGTTTTCATAATTTAATTTCCGGTATAACAGAAACTATAAAGATATCTATTTCAAAATAAATTTGAAATAAATTGTAAGACGTTAAACGCAGGGGCTTCAGTATAACAAGCAGGACATTTGCTGAACATGAACATACAATCAATCAGGTCGGTGAACATATGAAACAATAGTCCAATCCCAATTATACGGAAAGGTTTTGGAAAAAATAGTAAGCCAACATAGGCAGTGATGGCATAAGAGGAGTGGAGGAAATGAAATCCAAGGCTACATCTGTCGGACTGAAAGATTGGATTTGCCAAAAGGTGGTCCAAATCAACCAACATCGTGGCCAGCATTATTAAATAGGCTTTTTTCCATTCTTTTCGAAAGAAAATATATGCGATAAAGAAGGGGAAAATTAAATGCAGAGAATAATGGATAAAAATTTGCATGAAAAGATTTGGCTTTGTTATAAATAAAAAGCCCTCATGAGCTGTGGCTATTGAGGGCGCTGTCTATAAAGAAAAATTTATCTGGCCTTTTTTAATCTCTTTTCGGCTTTTTTTTCTTTTGGAGTTTTAGCAGGCTCTTTTTTAACTTCTTTCTTTGCGTCTTGTCCTTTTCCCATGATATTGAATATTTAGTGATGATTATTATAAACCCTGTTTTTTATTTTTACAGCTAAACTTATAAACAATTGCTCTTTTTAAAAGTTTTAAATTTAGCTATGTAAATGTACATAAAAGTGCAGCAATTGATTTGTTTTTTTTTAATATTCTGTAAAAAACTTATTCAGTTATTTTGACAATATTGTAATTTATACAGAGTTTGCAGAATACTTTTTCACTGATTTTTTTAAAAGAAAAAAATTGATGTGGTAAATTAAATAAAAATAGATAATTGGCTGTATTTGACATTTAATTGCGTATATTAATAAACTTGTTAATAAATTCTCAAAAGCTGAGCTGTTGAATTTATTAACTTTCGATATATGCATGGGTACTTCATAAAGCTAAATTTTATGAATATGATTTTTTCATTTTTACTTAAAGGGCCATAATATATGGTTTCCAGACGATTGTTAATAGAAGTTCTTAAGCTGTTATATTTGTTTTCCGGGTATAAAAAATAATTTCTTATTTGTCTGAAAATAAATTCCAAAGAGTTAGTATTCTAAATAAAAATATCTATAATTTCGCATTGAAAAATTTTAAAAATGGAAACGCAAAAAAGTGATATTGTACAACAAGATTTAGATCCTCCATTAGGTCAGGATTTATCATCTATTGAGCTGGTATTGGAAACCAATGCTGCTGAAGATCAATTATTTAGAAAAACTGAAATTCCTGCTTCCGATTTCAAAACAATAAGTCAGGGAGTACAAAAATTCCGAGAACTTTTCTTTCCCGAATCAACAGACAAACAATGGAATAGCTGGCGATGGCAGATTCAAAACAGTTATTCAAATTTCAAAAAATTATCCGAGGTTTTAGGTTTTCACGATATTAGTGATTTCGATTTCCTGTCAAAGTCAAGAAAACTACCGCTTAGAATTACCCCTTACTATGCCAGTTTATTATATGGGAAACCCATAGAATATGCATTATCAAAATCCGTAGTTCCCTCAAAAAATGAACTTATATTATCCTCAGGGGAGGAAAACGATCCTTTGCATGAAGATTCCATGTGTCCGGTTGAGAATTTAGTTCATCGATATCCAGACAGGGTATTAATGCTTTCAACAGGATTCTGCTCTGTATATTGCCGGTATTGTACGCGTTCGCACATGGTATTAAAAGAGAAAAAACATTTTGGTGTAAAAGCATGGGAAAGATCTATTGACTACATCAGGAATAATCCGGTTGTGAGAGATGTCATCATTTCCGGTGGAGACCCGCTTACCTTACCAGACAAACATCTTGAATTTCTTTTATCCTCTTTGCGGGCCATACCTCATGTTGAAATTATCAGAATTGGCTCGAAAGTTCCTATGGTAATGCCACAGAGAATTACCAATACTTTAGTGAAAATGCTTAAAAAGTATCATCCACTTTATATGAGCATACACGTAACGCATCCCGATGAAATTACACCCGAAGTAGAAGAAGCTTGTAATCGAATTGCAGATGCAGGTATAGTTATGGGGAGTCAGACGGTATTGCTAAAAGATATAAATGACAGTGTCGATACCATGAAGACTTTGATTCATAAGCTATTGAAAATCAGAGTTAAACCATATTATTTGTATCAGTGCGATCCTATTCCCGGCTCATTGCATTTTAGAACTCCTGTAACCAAGGGTCTTGAAATTATTCAGGGATTACGTGGTCACACGAGTGGCTATGCCATACCTCATTATGTTATTGACGCTCCGGGTGGAGGTGGTAAAATTCCACTTTTGCCCGAATACTATCAGGGAAGGGATGGAGATTTTGTAATGTTAAAGAATTTTGAAGGTAAAGAATTTAAATATTATGATCCCACTAAATGAGCGTATTTAAAATCAGGAAAATAACCGATTCTTATCTTCCATCCAATAAGGTTGCCATTGATCAGGTATTTGAAATCCTGAGGATTCATTTTCCCTCAGTAAAGGAGAGTAAAATTGAAGAGATTCTGGAGCAGATGAAAGATCCCCTGAAGTATAAATTTTCCTCTAATTTGTACGTCGCAGAGGATGGTAAGTCCAATGTTAAAGGATTTGCAATAATGTTTTATTTCCCTGATAAGAAATTCTGTTATCTCGATTATATTGCCGTTAAACCCGGGAGAATTTCTTCAGGAGTAGGTGGGGCTATTTATGAAAGGCTAAGAGAAGAAGCGTTGATGTTGAAATCCAATGGGATATTTATGGAATGTTTGCCGGATGATGAATCTCTTTGCAGAGACAAATCAGAAATTAAGCAAAATAAAGCCCGGCTTGCTTTTTATGAGAAATACGGTGCCCGGCCCATCATAGGAACTAAATACGAGACTTTGGTTAATCCTGAAGACGATTGCCCTCCTTATCTTGTTTATGATGACCTGGGAACTGACATCAGAACAAGTGCCTCCCAGGCAAAAAAAATTGTAAGAGCCATTTTGGAAAGAAAGTATCCTGAATATTGTCCTGAAGATTATATTAAGATGGTTATTGGGTCAATAAAAGATGATCCTGTTCAACAAAGGGAATTTAAATATATTGTGAAGGACAGGCCGGTAAAACAAATGAATGGAATTAAAGATGAAATTGCTCTGATTATTAATGATAAGCACGACATACATCACATTAAGGAAATTGGCTACATTGAATCGCCGGTTCGAATTAAAAGTATCCTTAAGGAAATCGACAAGTTAAACGCATTTAAGGTACGACCTTCAAGGGGCTACCCCGATAAGTATATAACTGAGGTCCATAACTCCAAGTATGTTAACTATATCAAAACCGTATGCGATAAATTACCTGAAGGTAAATCTATTTATCCTTATGTTTTCCCTGTAAGAAATGCTACCCGTCCTCCACACGATTATTCGGTGCTCGCCGGCTACTATTGTATTGACACATTTACACCTATCAATAAAAATGCTTATCTGGCTGCACGCTCCGGGGTAAACTGTGCTTTAACAGGAGCTGAATTATTATTGGAAGGCTACCATACGGCATACGCTCTTGTCAGACCTCCGGGACACCATGCCGAAAGGGACGTTTTTGGTGGTTTTTGTTATTTTAACAATGCTTCCATTGCCGCAAACTTTCTGTCGAAGTTTGGTACCATAGCCATTTTGGATATAGATTATCACCATGGTAATGGGCATCAGCAAATCTTTTATAACAGAAAAGATGTTTTTACAGTTTCTATTCATGGAAACCCATCTTTTGCATATCCTTATTTTACTGGATTTGCTGATGAAAAAGGGGAAGGAGCAGGGGAAGGTTTTAATTTGAATATCCCTTTAAAGGAAATCATAAACGGAGAAGAATATCTCAGTCATTTAAAAAAAGCCATCAGAGCCATTGTTAAGTATAATCCCGATTATCTGATTGTTAGTCTTGGATTCGATCCCGCAAAAGGTGATCCTACCGGAACATGGTCTCTCTCTGCCTCCGATTTTAAGAATAACGGTGCTGAATTTGGAAAGCTTCCTTTTCCGATTTTGTTCGCACAGGAAGGCGGTTATAAAAACAGAACACTTGGGACCAACGCAAGAAATTTTTTTGAAGGATATTTGTCGACAAGAATAAGTAATAAAGCATGAAAATCGGACTTACATACGACCTTAGATCAGATTATTTAAATCAAGGATATTCACTGGAGGAAACAGCTGAATTCGATAAGGAAAGTACCATCGAGGGCATAGAGCAGGCTATTCAGAAAGCAGGCTATAAAACTGAAAGGATTGGGCATGCCCAAAGTCTTATGAAGGCTCTTTTAGAGGGAAAGAAATGGGATTTGGTGTTTAATATAGCAGAAGGACTATACGGCGAAGGTCGCGAGTCATTAGTTCCAGCCCTGTTGGATGCCTACAAAATACCTTATGTTTTCTCTGGTCCTGTTACCCTTGGAATTTCACTAAATAAAGCCTTTGCCAAACAGATCGTTAGGGCCGGCGGAGTGAATACTCCTGCTTTTGCAGTAATTGTTCAACCTGCAGATATTGATAAAGTTGTGCTTGAATATCCATTGTTTGCAAAACCTATTTCAGAAGGTACGGGAAAAGGAATCGATTCTGCATCAGTTATTAATTCAAAAGAGGAATTGAAGAAAGTATGTGAAATGTTATTGGTAAAATTTAATCAGCCTGTTTTGGTCGAGGAATTTTTACCGGGAAGGGAATTTACCGTTGGTGTTTTGGGAAGCGGAGAACAGGCTTATGTACCCGGAGCAATGGAAATTGTCTACAGGAAAGACACCGATAATATATACTCCTACGATAATAAGGAAAATTACATCGATCTTATCGATTATATTCCTGTTGAAGGTGAAATGCTCGAAGATTGCAAAACCGTTGCTCTGAAAGCATGGCAATCATTGAATTGTTTGGATGGGGGAAGGGTGGATGTGAAAATCGACCGCTTTGGGAAAATGAGTTTTATTGAAGTTAACCCGCTGGCAGGATTAAATCCTGTGAGTTCCGATTTACCCATTCTTTGCGGACTGAACGGTATTTCATATCAGGAAATCATTGAGGCTATATTAAATTCTGCCCTAAAAAGAATTCATATCAAATGAAAAAAAAAGTAGTTATTCTTCATAATCAAATACTTAGTGAAAATTTTGATGAAAAAGATGTCATTATTCAGAGGAACCTGGTTAAGAATGCGTGTAAGAATCTGAATCATGAGGTAGTTTGCTTAACCGTTGATAACAGCATACTTGAGGATATTGAAAGGGTAAAACGGGAGATGCCCTGCGTAGTTTTTAATCTGGTTGAAGCAACCTGGGGAAAAGGGGAGTTGCTTTATTTTGCTCCGGCTTTACTTAATTCAGGAAAAATACCCTATACAGGTGTTCCTCTCGACGCCTTGTTTGTTACCACTAATAAGGTGTTAGCAAAGAAATTGATGAAGTTTAATAATATTCCTACTGCCGATTTCTACTCTGTTAATGAACTGGAGGAGTTAGATCCAGAGAAAACATATATTGCAAAACCAATATGGGAGGAAGCATCCATAGGCATTACAGAAGATTTTATTTTCAGAACTTCAGAGAAAGCTAAATTCGAAAGAATTAAGCAATTGCCTGCTTCTCATTATTTTGTGGAAGAATTTATTGATGGAAGGGAATTCAATGTCAGCATTTTAACAAGCAAGGAAGGCCCCGAGGTATTACCACCGGCAGAAATGATTTTTGCAGATTATTTTGATGATAAACCCAAAATTGTTGGTTATAAAGCAAAGTGGGACGAAAACAGCGAAGAATATAAACAAACCAATCGTGCTTTTGGGACTCTTGAGAACAATTCAGATCTAAAGGAAAAACTTATCGGGATTTGTAAACAATCGTGGAAAGCTTTTAATCTCAGAGGATATGTTCGAATTGATTTTAGAGTTGATCAGCATGAAAATGTATATGTGCTGGAAATAAACGGAAATCCATGCATTTCTCCCGGTGCAGGGTTCATAGCAGCGGCAGGAATTGCCGGATATAGTCATGAAAATATCATTGAACGAATACTGGAAGATTTAAATTAACATCATGAAATTCAGAAAACAATTGCAGGAAAGTGATATTTCCTACATCGAGGACATCTTAAATTCTTCCAATTTCTTTTATGATCACGAAGTAAAAGTAGCTCTGGAACTGGCACAGGAGAATCTTACAGACGGTGAAGAAAAAAGCGGCTATATCTTTATTATTTGTGAAGTGGAGGAAAAACCCGTAGCATTTGCCTGTTATGGTAAAACCCCATGTACTGAGGACAGTTTCGATCTTTATTGGATTGCAGCACATCAAAATCAAATGGGCAAGGGAATAGGGAAAATCCTTATGAAGATGATAGATGAGGATATAAAAAATCTTGGGGGTAAAAGTATTTGGATTGAAACCTCTTCACGACCTCTGTATGAACCTACCCGACAGTTTTATATTAAAACACAATGCGAATTGGTAGCGGAATTGCCCGACTTTTACGGTAAAAACGACAATAAGCTGGTTTTTCTAAGAAAAGTCTGATCATCAGCACAAACTATATATTTTTCAAGTTTGAGAAACTTACTCACTCTCCATTCAGATATCTTTAAAATATTTTTCTTGCAAATGCATTGTATTCAATCCTGAATATTTATATTTGAATTCATTTCAATTTGAGTATTTATTCACAGGGTGTCTGAAATCGGCTTCCCGGATCTAAACTAAAATTATGTCAGCGAAAAATCTATTCGATGCAAAACAAGACGGTAATATGTTCTACATTACTGCCATTACTTTAACTGCAACCCTTGGGGGTCTTCTTTTTGGTTATGACACCGCTGTAATTTCAGGAGCCGTAAATTCATTGAAATCATTCTTTATTACACCGCTGTTAACCGATGCCGATGCTGCCTCAAAGGTAATTTTGCAATTTAAATTTATTGGCGTGATTAGTTTTGCTTTTGTACTGGCATTAATAATATCCTTCTTAAAGCGAATGTTTTCTTCAATCGCTAAACTTCTTCTTTATTCAGGTATTTCAGCCATATTCGTTTCAGCCATCGTTTACTATCTTTTTCTTCGTCACGGAAGTGTGCTTGATGAGAGTCTTATCAATGTAATTCATGGATTTAATATTTCAAGTGCATTAATTGGCTGTATTATTGGAGGTTCTATGGCCGGATATATAAGTCAGACCATAGGTCGTAAAAACGGACTCACCATTGCGGCTATCCTGTTTTTATTATCGGCAATTGGTTCTGCAATGCCAGATAAGATGAATGTTTTTGGCGGAGAAGTTCTCGGAATGTTCATGGTATATCGGGTAATTGGTGGTATAGGAGTTGGATTGGCTTCCATGATTTCACCTATGTATATTGCTGAGGTTGCACCGGCTAAAATTCGCGGACGATTGGTTTCATTAAACCAGTTTGCCATTATCTTCGGTATGCTGATTGTCTATTTTGTAAATTATTTTATAGCAAAAGGTCAGGCTCAGGAATGGATTGATGCTACAGGATGGAGATGGATGTTTGCCTCTGAAGTCATTCCTGCCACCCTGTTTTTGATTTTACTTCTTTTTGTACCTGAAACACCTCGTTATCTGATTCATGCCAATAAAGAAGAAGAGGCCGACCGTGTTTTGTCAAAAATTGTAGGAGAAATAAGAAAAGTGGAGGTCTTTAAGGAAATTAAGGAATCGCTTATAACAAAAAATGCTCCCTGGTTATCCTACGGCGGTCTGGTTATCGTAATTGGAGTGTTTCTGTCTGTATTTCAGCAATTTGTAGGGATTAACGTTGTACTGTACTATGCCCCGGAAATATTCCGGACCATGGGCGATGGAACCGATACGGCATTGCTGCAAACCATCATAGTTGGGGCTATCAACCTTTCATTTACTGTGGTGGCTATATTAACTGTTGATAAATTCGGGCGCAAGCCTCTTCAGATAATTGGAGCACTTATTATGGCTGCCAGTATGTTTGGATTGGGAATGGTATTCTATTTACAAATGGTTGGTTATGGCGCCTTGATATTCATGCTTTTATATGTCGCCGGTTTTGCCATGTCGTGGGGACCCATTACCTGGGTTTTACTTTCAGAGATTTTCCCTAACAGCA
>JAIOZM010000097.1 GCA_021740585.1 Bacteroidales bacterium | reverse complement strand
TTGGTTTAGAGAACTAAACTTATTTAATTTGTCATTAAATTTCGAAAAGTTTAACTATTAACTGAAACCGCCACGTGCGAGAGCATGCGTGGTGGTGTGAGAGGGCGAGGGAGTAATCCCTCTACCTACTCGATTTTACAAAGAATATAGCTTAAAATAAAACATTCCAATACAAGATAATACATAAATACCCTGGTTTACTTTCCTGTATCTTTTACTTCTCCAACTCAGAAAGATCCAGAATAAATCCCTCTATACCAATAATTTTGTTTCCAATACTAATTGGGCTTGCTGAAGAAATATGTTTGGCAGTAGTTCCATCTTTACATTTCCGTACTGTAATTTTTCCGGAAAGTGTTTCCCCCTGAAGAACTTTTTTAAATATTTGGTTAAAGCTTTCAACCTCCTCTTTTATTCTAAGGAATGAACAAGGTAAGCCAATTACTTCGTCTTTCGAATCGTATTTGTATAGTTGCAACCAGACTTCATTAACATCTGCAATAATACCTTTTTCATCCAAACGGTAATATCCGGCACCACTATTTCTAACCGCATTGTAGATAGATTCGTTAAATTCCATCGATTCATTAATATCCAGTATAAAACCTTCCATACCCACAACAGCTCCTTCTTCTAATATAGGATTGGCTGATAAAATATGTTTTGCAGAGCTGCCATCCATACACTTTCTTATTACCGGTTTACTTCTGATACTTTCTCCCTTCAAAACATCATTCACCAGTTTATCCATTTCCATTATATTCTCAGGGTCGCGAGTTGATGAATAATGTTTGCCTAGAATCTGGTCTTTATCTTTATATTTATACATCTTAATCCAGGCCTCATTAACATTTACGATTATTCCTTTTTTATCTAAACGATAATATCCTGCCACACTCTCATCTACTGCTTTTTGCATTTGCAATTTATGTTCTTCATGTTCATCTGTATCAATTACTTCCCAACCAGTAATCATGGCTTTAATACTTGATAAAGGTGTGTCACCGGTTGTGGTGAGGTAAACATGGACAATAACAAAAGCCAATAAAGTAAATGCTCCAAAAGTGTGAATTAGTGCTACTATATTAAGTCCTCCTAACTGAACTGGATTATTAGGATAGATGTAAAACATATACACTAATCCGGTTAAAACCTGTACCGGAATTACCAGCAACTTTAATCCAAGATAAATCATTCTTTGCAGTGGATTAAATTTGTTGTAAATGGTTTTATGGGTAGGGTGTGGAGCCCCTTTAAAAATACCTGAAATATAATAAGCTATCTGAGCTTTAATAAATTTCGTTGTTGGAATATATTGTTTCCATTCACCGGTAACAAAGTGCCAGAAAATAGCAAAAACAATCAGAACGATAAAGGCCCAAGCGGCAATATCGTGCCAGCGCACTACATTTTCAAATCCGAAAATATTGAAACTGCCGTGAATCTCGAAGCCGGTAAGCGCCAGAAAGAATATTAACAATGCCTGACTCCAATGCCAGAATCTTTCGAAAGCTTTATATATGTATGTTTTTTTCTTAATCATTGTATGTTTTTCTAATGTTAAACCTTTCTTATTCTAAGCAATCCATGAATGGATACCCCCAATATGGAAGCGATAAGTAAACCGTATCCAATTTTATCAAGAAGTCCGTTGAAATCTCTCCGGGGCAGATAGAATCCTGCTAAATTTTGCAGTCTGCCGTTGCGGGAATGACAATCGGTGCATTGCAGTGCTTCATTGCCTGGCGCCACCATATGATTTACAGGCCAGTACATTTTAGTTTCAATAAAGTCAAATTTTCCACTATAGGGCAAGCCAATACTATCCATGCCGGTTCTTGATGCTTTGTCCCAATCGAAATTCTTCCAGTAGGAGGTGCTGTCGTTGCCGTACAAATGGGGTAAGATGATCATATTATTCACCGGATCGTATATTTGCTTGGCAACATGAACTTTAACCGGATAAATTTTTGATTTTGTATCGTCATAACTTCCAAGTAATATGTTCAGGTCGAGCGGTTTACCGGGATCCAGAGTATCACCGAGCACATAATGCCTTGCCTCCCCGTTAAACCAATAATATTCCGGTACTACATTATTTTCCCAGATAAATGATCCTTTTTTGCTGTCGAATATCGTATTCCCTGCACTGTCTTTTATGCTGAATGGCTTGCCATCTTCATCAAATTGTCCTGCTTTCGACCAATCCCAGGCCATTTTGGTCGGACTTTCTTTAGCATATATTGGAATATGACAGGTCTGACATGCAATTTTTTTAGTGTGATTGTTAATTATACCATTTTCGTGTGGCGTTTCGCCATGACACTGTTCGCAAGTAACCCGGTTAGTATTGGTTGAAGCAATAGAATATAGATTTCCGCTGATGTTGTGCCGATCTGTTTTGTGGCACTCTATACATCCCATTTTTGCTCCATCTACGGCCATGTGAACATCAACATTTTTTGTAATATTTTTGAGCTCTGATGCAATGTCACCGTGCTTTACATTATTTCCTCCACCACCCACAAAGTGACATGAACCGCAGTTTTGCCGGCTTGGTGCGCCCACATTCTGAGCAATATACCCATAGTTAGGAGGAGAAAAGGTTTTTCCCTCAAATGTTTTTTCTTCAACTACCGGATATCCTGCATCTGTAGGAAATTTTTTATAAGTACCGGTAAGGTCATGACAAACCAAACAGTCTATATTACTACTGTCTGCAAAATCAAAATGGCTATCGGTATATCCATAGCCTATATGACAACTGGTACAGCGAGATTCATTGCTGGCAACCCCAATGCAAAAATTGTTTACAATATTCTTTTTGCCCAATTGAATGGTGTCTCCATTATCTTTAATATATTCTTTCGACCATTTCCAGTGAGATGTTGCCATTACTTCCTTATCGGTCAGATTATGACAGCTTATACAAGCAGCTGTTACCTGTTGTGGTGTTTCAAAATTTTCCTGAAGAATGGCAAATTTGCTATGATCAACTGAAGCCAAAGTATCTTGCTTATAGTTGATTAGTTTAATTGTTTTTTCTTTTTCATCTGGCTGGTCCTTATTCACATATACCACTCCAATTATCCAGGGAGTGATAATAGCAATAAAAAGGATCAATAGTTTGAAAAATCTTTTTTTGGATTCCTTAACTGTTAACATACTTTTCTTTTTATGAGTTTATCATGCAAAAATTTAATTTTAACTAACATATCTTTTGTGTTTCGTTTAATTGATTTTTTAAGCTTCGCAAAGCCGTTCTAATTTACAATAAGAATAAGTTCTACATATATATATAATTGTATGTAAATGAGTATAATTATTTGTAATAGTCCATTTGACTACTACAAAATTCTAATTATAATCAAGTCTTGTTTTCTCGTCAGTTAAAGTCAGCTTTATTGCATCCTTAAGAAAAGGAGTATTCCAGGTATTTAGATTCTTGTGGCTTAGAAGATATTTCTGAGGAATGGGGTGGGTACCAAAAATCACCTTCATATCATATTTCTCAGGAATAAACTTAGAAAAATGTTCCATGTAAGGACAGGGAGGGTATCCGACCATAAATCCGGTGGCAAAGTGAATATGAGTCACACCGTTCTTTTTCATTTCTTCAGGAGCATATTCTATATTCCCTCCGGGGCAGCCCCCGCAAGTGGTGTAGGCAGCCAGTTCAACTTCTTTGTCTTTATACATTTCAAAAGCACCTTCACGAAGTTCCAGTGACCTGAAACATTTTCCTCCGGCACAAGTTCGATAGCGGTCGCAAATGATAATGCCAATTTTAATTTTTTCCATGTTTACAGCATTCTGTTAATGATTACAATTTTCATGATTGTGATTATCACCATGATTGCAATAATTGGCACTTAACTGGAGTTTGTTTGCTATAAAATCATTGACAAGTTTCGTGGGTGACTCTATGGGTGCCCCAACAAATGCATTTATATTTTGTTGATTAAAAAGCATGATAGCTTGTTGTCCCATTCCACCAGCAATTACGTCGGTTACGCCAAATTGGGCAACCCACCGTGGGTAGAGTCCCGGTACATGTTCCGGAGGTGTTAATTCTTTCACTTCTGTAATTACATCATTCACAACATTTACAATTGCAAATGTTTGACAATGACCAAAATGACTACATAATACTCCGTTTTCCAAAGGTATAGCAATACATTTATTCATATCTGTTTATTAATAAGTTTAATTTATTTTTTACCGCTGTTTAACCGTTTACCTCGACCAATACCTCCGTTGGCATTGCGTCTTTTTCCCATTCCTTTCCCAAGTTTTTGTATTTTTTCTTCATCCTTACTATTGCTGCATTTTCCTAGTTTGCGACCTGATTGAGAACCTTCTCCTTCAGGTCCTGTTCCATCAAGTTTTGGCATAGTTTTATCTGTTAATGATTTAACATTTTAATAATATCCTTAATTTGTTTTTTTGGATCTTTGAGCACAATCATTTGGATCTTCAGACTGTCAAGTAAAGATTTAATTTTCACCCCAAATTCTCCAGAAACTATTTTGCTCACATTCCTTGATTCCACTAACTTAACCGATAAAGGTCCAACGTCTTCTTCTGCATCTTTATTTGGATTGGGAATAAACTCGATCGCATGTGTTGCGGTATCGTAAATCACAAAAAATGCACATCGGCCAAAGCGTGGATCAATGGTCGATTCTAAACTAATTCCGGTAGATGTAATGGCAATCTTCATGATCTTGTTTTAAATATCTTCTCAAAGTTTAATATCATTTGCACTATCGGTATGATCATAATCGTATTCCTTAACCTGTTTACTTCCACATAAGGGGCAGTTTTGAATGGGTTTTTCTTTTTCAGTATTGTTGAAATAGCACTTGCATTTTTTGCAGAGATACCAGTTACTGTCGAAATAAACTTTACCGCCTTCAATGGAAATTTGCCTTCCTTCAACAAATGCTTTTGCAATTTTCTGCAGACAGGAAGCATAGATTCTTGTGAAGGTAGGTCTCGAAACACCCATAATCTCCGAAGCCTCTTTATGATTAAGATTGTTATAATCGCTTAACCTAAGAGCTTCATATTCCTCATAAAGCACATTAACGGGCTCCGGATTTTGAGTTTTAGACACTAGTCCATAAGGCTTAAAGCCTTTAATTACAGGCGGATCCAAAACTTTTCTAATCACTTTTATCCTTGGCGACATAATTTTTTAACCAATAGTTCCTGACAAATATAATGAACCATAGTGCATTTAACAAATATATTTTAATAGAATTAATAGAATTAATAGAAGAATATGGATAATTATGGTACAACCATGCCTTTTTAATTAACTCCTTGCAATTGTAACCTTATGTTGATGCTAAGGGTAAGTATTAGTTGAACTCTACTGCATTAAGAATGTCATCCATTATAATGGAAATGGTATTCATCCATTGCTGGCCCGAGTCATAATAATCGTTATTTAATTCACTTTGAGCTACAATTATCAAATTGAGTTCATTAAAAATGAAAATAAACTGACCTCCATAACCATTTGCGAAGTAGTAGTTAATTCCTTGTTGCTCTCCGATCCACCACAAAAAGCCATATTCCTCGCCATAATGCATTGTATTATTTGTGTTTACCTGAGGAGAACTTGAACTGCTAACCCATTCCTCCGACACGATTTGTTGACCCTTATAATCGCCATTGTTTAAATATAGTTCACCAATTTTTAGCATATCCAATGCAGACAGATTTAGGGTAACTCCTCCATAATTAAATCCATGCAGATCTGCACCCCAGGGCCTGTCGCCAATAATTCCTATTGGAGTAAATAAAAACTCTTCGGCAAATGCTTTTAGTGAATATCCGGTAGCTTCTGTAAAAATTCCTGACAGCAATTGACAACCCGTTGTACAATAAGTAAAATAGCTGCCGGGTTCATGAATTATAGGTACATGCAGTGAATAAATAAAATGATCATCTGATCTTACCCAATTATTCCAATATTCCCAGGTCGGATCTGTTAATTCATTCCAATCGAAACCACCGGTCATGGTAAGTAAATCTCTGATTGTAACTTTAGCAATTATGGTGTCTTCAGGAGCTAAGTATTCCGACAAATAATCACCAACTGTTTCATCGGGATTTTTGATAAAACCACGATCTATTGCCATTCCCAATAATATGCCTGTTACACTTTTTGTAACAGATTTAGTAGGATGCAGTGAATCAGCAGCATTATTTCCAAAATATTTTTCAACAATAATGTCCTTATTACGATAAACGATTAAACTTAAAATTCCTTTATCTTGTTCAGCCTTCTTAATGGCTTCAAATAGTTTAGAATCATCAATATTATTTATTTCTGCATTCGGAAAATGAATAACAGATTCTTCTTTGGCGCATCCTGTAAAAAAAATTATGGAAGCAGCGATTATTATTAAAGTATATATCCTCTGTTTCATAATTCAATGTATATTATTGGTTTGGTAATTGAATACATTTATTAGGATATTTTAATTTCGTCATATTGCTAAAAGCTATTGATTTAACAATTATTTTATAACCTGAAGTTTTTTAATCTGACTGCAATTATTTGTCCTGATATTATAAAAATAGCTTCCATTTGGAAGTCCTTCTGAATTAAAAGGAATAATATAATTCCCCGGATTTTTATATTCACAAACAATGTTTGACCAGTATCTCCCAAATAAATCATAAATATTAATCTCCACAAATGAATATTGCTTAATATTGAAGGGAATATTTGTTACCGAACTAAATGGATTTGGGAAATTTTGATGCAAAATATCTGAGTTGCCGTTAGATTTGAAATTGCCAGTAGAGCTTGTGTCAAAATAGGGTGTGATTTTCCAGAGCTCAATATCATCCAGAACTGTGCTGCTTGAAATCTCTTGAAAGTAAGATGCTTCGGATTCGTCTAAGCTACTGTGAAATGGGTTGTTTGAGGTGCTGTTAATATAGATAGTAGAGTATATTACACAGGCCATAATATATGAACCTTTTATTGAAGGATGATTCCAATCACGTACATGTAAATAATGCAGGGGATACCCACTTTCTTCAAGTATACGGTACCAGGCCCAGCCTACAGGAGCAATTGTAAAACCTATCTCATTAGAATATTTTATGGTTTTGTCATAAATTTTTATTTGCATATCCACATATGTATCGGCCCAGCCTAACCAGGTCATACCATCTTCATAGGCCCAGGGCATACAATAAATTATTCGAGTTGAAGGACAGTTGTTTAATATTTTGTCTTTTAAGGTAATTATGGCAGGATAAACCGGATGATTTATGTAATAATCAGGATAGGCCAAAATGCTTCCAACTCCCTGTAAAACAATGAAGTCCCACTTTCGGGACATAATTTTTTCTTCAGTAATACTACTACTTGCGTGATCGTCAAGTAGCAGACCCCCTGGAATGTAGGAATCAAAATAAACTTCTTTACCCGAATTTGTAACTAATTCATAGAATATATTGGGCAAATTGTCGGTTCCAAAATAACTGCTGCCAATGAATAAAATCTCCAATTGATGATTTTGATTTGATTCCTGAGCGCTTGAATAACAGGCAAAATTGAAAAGCATGATTATTATTAAAAGAACCTTTTTTAGAATATGAATATCATTTTTGTGTTTCATTGTTAATTTATTGAAGTTATTCTAAAGAATAAAACCACGATAAAAATTAAAGGCACTATGATTAAACATTTATCAGGTAAGTTATAACAAAAATTCATCATAATAAAGTTTTAGCTTTATCACTATGATAGAGAAACATGAGTAAGAATAAGTCTGCATTGCCATGAAAAACTTTCTGGCATTACGCTTACAGGGCTTTTCAAAAGAAAGGAAAGCTCATGATAAAGAATTAGGATTACCACTTCTTCAAAACTACAACAACCAGGCATAGCCCAATTTCAAAAAGAAAGTCTTGTCGGTTTGAAGAACATCAATTCCTGTATAGCCCATGTAATTATCAGAATATCCTATAAATACAACCGATTGAGGATTGAGCTTATAAGAAAAAAGGAATTGGGAGAATATGGTTTTATTCTCTTCCTGAACAGATGATGCATACATACTCTGGTCTTTGCGAATGTTCTGGTATTGAATAATGGCTCTCACGAAAGCTCTCACATTGAAATTATACACCAGGTTTAACTGACTTAAATTGGCCGTAAATATCTCATTCTTCTCGTAGGCCATCCGCATATATCGATGTTGTAAGTTCATATTGAAATGTTTTCCCAGATTGAATTGAATGGCAGGATTCAGAATCATATGCCAGGCCAGACGTAAATTGCTGTAATCGACCATATCACCAAAGTGGGTCATCATATTCAGTTTAAGTCCACTAAGGGGTTTCATTTCAAGTTGAACCATTGCCTGCTGAAGCTCATACCGTGTTCCCATGTAGACTTCATGCTTAGTTGCACCAATAATCGAGAAGGTGGTTTGAAGAGGCCCGGAATAGACTGCGTATGCATGTATGTCATCGTCGGTAAGTTTGCCGTCATAATTATAACTTCCTCCCCCATAGCCTCCAATGCTTATAAGATCATACCAGCTGTTTTCTTTTCCCCAGAAATTTCTGGATAAACCAATGGAAGTGGCTCGAATATCAACTCGTGAAATATAGCCAAAATCTGCTCTGAAATTTGGGGCGAAATCCTGATAAGACAGATTGTAAGCCCAATTCCGGTTTTGATGATTGAACTGCAATGAAAGCGCTCCACCATCAAAAGGATGCTCATTCTGTTCAAAGTCTGTGGCAATTTCCTGTGGATAGTTAGTTTCGGAGCGTAAATAATTTACAGATAAGGTTTTTGTTTCGGAGAGCCTGAAGAATCCATCCATTCCCGCAACATGGTTATTATAGGTGTCGCCATTTCTGCCGGTATAAAGCAAGCCCACGGCTGATCCTTTACCCACATCCCGCCGAAAACGGAAAACACCGCCCAACACATTCTGATCGAGTGAGGTGGACAAAGAGCCTTCATTGGATGGGAAAAGCAAGTTATTCACTCTGTCATGGGTCGTAAAGAGTCCAATGGCATTTTTCCCCACCTTACCCGTAAATTTAAGTCCACCATCGGGATTTGAAACTGTCCGGGTGAAAACCGCCTCTATTGGAGTTGTAAAAAAATCGGCACCTTCCAGGAAAAAAGGTCTTTTTTCGGGGTATCGTACTACATATCGCGTATTTACTTCCAGTTGTTTAACATCAGCTTCCACCTGAGAGAAATCTGGGTTTACTGTGGCATTCAGAATCATATTCGGAGTAATTCCCCATCTCATACTTATGCCGGGATCAACTTTCAACTTTCCTTTCTCAGTATTCCCATCCGGAAAATCAACACGCTCATCGGTGCGATTAATAGTTAAGGTGGGATCCACTTCCATATTCAAGCCTGTTTTCATACCCTGGAACCCACTCACTTTGTCTGTCTGGGAAAGGACGCCATTTATATTTCTTTCTCTTTTATGGTTAATCATTCGGTGCCTTACATTTCGGGGATAGGATCGTTCAGCAATGATGCCCCAGGTTTGGGCTTCCTCTTTTTTGGGAAATCGAAGTTGATTAAAGGGTATAGAAATCTCAGCCACCCAGCCTGATTCATTAATACTTCCTTTTGACTCCCAGATGGCATCCCAGGAGAAATCCTCAATGCCATCCATCTCACTAAAAATGGCATCGGCCTGAACACCGAGTGGATTTACACGAAACTGGAAGGCACGCCTCTCGTCGTTAAAAAAATCGATTAAAACAACCACATGATCGTCTTGTACAAAGGTGCCGATGGCATCGCGATCCATCAGATGAGCCCTCACTTTCGAAGGATCAGGGTCGTAGCATCTGAACGCCATATACAGGTTTTTTTCATCGAAGGTAATAAGAAAATCAGTCTCAACCTGAGCAGGAATATTGTCTCCCGGTAAATATTCATATTTAAGTTTCATCAATGTGGCATCGCTCCATGCAGCTTCATTCAGAGCCCCGTCAACCCGAATTGGAGAGTTCGATTTTTCTACCGAATAGTTATCTGTTTTTTCTGAAGTACTTTCCTGAGCATTCACATTAAAACATGCAATTAATATCGGCATGATGGAAATCAAGAAAAGTTTTTGATGATTATTTCTCATAATGTGTAATAAAGGGGATGGATGCTTTCTGATTATAACTTAAAGATACAAAATGAAGTGAATCGTTACAACAAAATTTTTTTGCGTCAAAATAGTACACTATGCTTTGAAAGTTTAGTAATTTAGAAGATTCTTTTGTTACAATTTCTAACTTAAATACAATTATCGATGGCTAAATTAAATAGTCTCCAATGGATATTGCTGATTTTAAGATGCAGCTTTTTTACACAAGTCTTAGTTATTGCCCCTACTTCCTGTTATTTTCAATATTCCAAAACAATGATTTTTTTATAATAACAGTCGCTCATTTCAAATTCTTATTATAATTTTAATTGAATTTTAGACCTTTTTATTATGAAGACACGCATTCTTTTTATTCTTAAATATTTCGTTTTCTGGCTCCTGCTTTTTGTCCTTCAGAAGTTTTTGTTTATGGCTTTCAATTGGGCTGAATCGTCGCAATTAAATGCAGGTGAATGGCTTTCAGTGATCTGGCATGGCTTACGGCTCGACATGTCGGCTGCTACCTATTTATTGTTAATTCCGATAGTTGGCTTGAGCTTACTAAGCTTTTTTGAAATTCGTTTTACAAAAGCATTTCTCAGGATCTACAATTACATTTTTCTGTTTATTGTTTTGTATTTGGGAATTGTTGACATGGAACTCTATTCATACTGGGGTTTTAAATTAGATATAACCCCACTAGTTTATCTTAAAACACCGGGTGAAGCAGTTGCTTCTCTTAATTTAACTGAAATTGCGTTCTTGTTTATACTTTTGTTAGCCCTTTATTTTGGAGGGATAATTCTGTTTCGAAAATACGTACTTTCTGAAATCAATAAACCAACAGAAAAGTCGAAACTTTTTGGCCTCGTTGGTGTATTTATTCTTGCTTTCTCAATTATTCCTTTAAGAGGAGGAATTGGTATAGCACCTATTAATCTGGGATCGGTATATTTTCACAATAATCGTTTTGCCAATCAAAGTGCGGTCAATGTTTTTTGGAATGCAGGTTATTCCTGGGTTGAGAAAGAAAGTAAAAGTTTATCCATAAAATTTATGGAAGATGAAAAGGCTACTGAACTGTTTAAAATATTTTATCCACAGGAAAGTGCTCATAAACAAGTGATTAAAAAGGATGCCAATGTAATTTTAATCATATTGGAGAGCTTTTCAAACAAAATAATCGGTGAATTGGGAGGGGAGAAGAGTATAACTCCTTGTATCGATTCTATGTGTAAGGATGCTTTAATTTTTAGAAATTTTTATGCCAGCGGTGATCGATCTGAAAAGGGGATGCTCAGTATTTTTAGCGGTTATCCTTCAATTCCCACAATTAGTGTTATAAATTATCCTTCAAAGTCTCAAAATCTTCCATTTTTGTTCGAACCATATCATGAAAAGGGTTATTATACTGCCTTTTATTACGGTGGGGATTTGAATTTTGCCAATTTCAGATCCTACTTTACCCATCCGGGAATGGATCAGCTGGTGACTATGAATGATTTTCCTTCTGAACAAAATATGCAGAAATGGGGTGTTCCTGATGAATTCCTTTTTGATAAAATGTCAACGGATATCGACACCATAAAGCAGCCATTTTTCGTGTCCTGTTTCTCGCTTAGCAGTCATGAACCCTACGATATGCCCTTCGATCCGGTTTTTGAAACCAATAATAATGACGGAAAAAGTAAGAATGGTTTTTACTACACCGATAAATGTTTAGGGGAATTCATCGACAGGGCGAAATCGAGCGATTGGTGGGATAATACATTGATCGTTATTATTGCCGACCATGGATCGAGATTTCCGGGAAATACACCCAATCACCTGCCTGTAAAATTTAATATTCCCATGATCTGGACTGGTGGAGCGGTAAATACTCCGGATAGCACTGTTTACACATATTGCTCTCAAACCGACATTCCTCAGACTCTTTTGAATCAATTCGACCTTCCATCCAATGGCTATAAATTCAGTAAGGATATTCTAAATGAGGCTTCAAATTCTTTTGCCATGTATTTCTTTAATAATGGATATGGATATCTTTCAGATTCCGTTAAGCTGATTTATGATATAAATATTTCTGATTATATAATGATTGAAGGAGGTAAGGCAGAAGAGATGAAGGACCCTTCCAAAGCTTATTTGCAACAGCTTTCAAAGGATTTTAACAACTTATAAGCGGAGGAAATGGTGGGGAAACGGAAGATTATATTTATTATTAATTCCATAGCGTCTTTAAAAAAAAGAAAAAGACTCGAAAAAACAATCGATTCGTTCTTCCCTTCAGAGTCTTATACCATTGTTAAACTTTATACTACTAAAGCAGGTCACGCATCGGAGCTTGCCGCAAAAGCAGTTAAGGATAAGCCTCTTTTTATTGTAGCTGCAGGCGGAGATGGAACGATAAATGAAGTGGCCGGCAGGATGATTAATACGGAAATTCCACTGGGAGTTATTCCCATGGGATCGGGAAATGGCCTGGCACGGCATTTTAAGATACCATTCAACATAAAAAAAGCACTCAATCTTCTACTTACAGGATCGGCGTCGGCAATGGATGTGGGTTATCTGAATGGCAGACCCTTTTTTTGCACTTCGGGAACCGGCCTTGATGCTGAGATTGCTCATTATTATAAAGAGTATAGCCGTCGTGGTTTTATGGCTTACGCTTTGAGTTTTGTAAGAGTATTTTTTTCATATAAATCAAAAGAGTATAATCTTGAAATTGACGGAAAACTATATGATTTCAAAGCTCTTTTTATAAGTGTAGCAAATATTTCCCAATTCGGATATAACTTTCGTATAGCACCGAATGCCTCTGCCAGCGATGGAGCTTTTGATATTGTGGTAATTAAGGATTTTCCAAAATGGAGAATACTTCCGATTGCCCTCCAATCTTTTTTTGGAGCTATTGAAAACAGCCGGTTTGTTTGGCATTTGCAAGCGAAAAGTCTAAAAATCATTTACCCCTTACAAGACAAGTTCATTCATATTGATGGTGATGCAGAGATTCAAACCGGAGAATTGGAATACCTGAATAAAAGGGATGAACTAAAAGTAATTGTAAAGAATTAGTATCCGTTTTGCCCCTTTCTCATTTATTAACAAGCTCTTAACAAACAAAGTGCAGCCGGTATTGTTACTCACTGGTAGTTATAAGATTTTTATAAATAGAAAACAATTCAGGCATGAAACATCAGATTATTATTCTGGCTTTACTTTTATTCTCAAATAACTTTGTTAAGGCTCAGCAGGATAGGGGACAAAAAATTCCTTTGATAGGAACCCAGGCTCCGGCATTTAAAGCCTCCTCAACCAACGGACCGATTTCATTTCCATCAGACTTTGAGGGAAAATGGAAAATTCTTTTTGCTCACCCTCGCGATTTCACCCCGGTTTGTTCATCCGAAATTCTGGAGCTTGCATATTTGCAGGATGAATTTAATGCCCTTAACTGTCAGATTGTGGTGATATCAGTCGACCGAATGGTCTCTCACCTCAGTTGGAAGGCAGATCTGGAGGGTATTGACTATAAAGGCAGAGGACAACAAAGCATCAACTTTCCGCTTGTGGTAGATAGTTCATCAGATATTTCCTACCGTTATGGAATGATTGATCCTGATATGGATGCCGCTCAAACAGTAAGGGGAATATTCTTTATTGATCCGGCAAACACCGTTCGGGCCTTTCAATTTTATCCTAATGAAGTGGGGAGGAATACCGATGAAATCATACGAACTCTTAAAGCTTTACAGGCCCACGACAAGGACACTCACACCGTTCTACCCGGTAACTGGCATCCCGGCGATGATTATATGCTTCCGGCACTTAGTCCTAAAGACAAAGAAGAGCTGAAAAAGCCAGATTCCAAAATCCATTATATTAACTGGTACATGATTTACAAAAAAGGTGACAGCTAACTTATAGTGTCATTCCCGCTTGAATTTCCTTAACCTTCACCTGCATTTATTCCTGAATGAACCTCAAAAGCTTTATTCCTGAAGTTTTAAAATCGCAACATTTTATTAAAAAAATATTCAGACCCCATTAAAATGAAACTATTCAAATACTCCATATTTCTTTTCCTTTTCAGCTGTTGCTTTTTTCAACTCAGCATCGCTCAGCAAAATAAAGCGCAAATAAAGGGTTTTATTATAAATCCCGACAACCGGCCTGCAGAGTTTTCTACAGTGGTTCTGATGAATAAAGATTCTGTGTTCATGAAAGGGACGCTGAGTCAGAGCGACGGAATGTTTATTATCGACAATATAGATAAAGGCAATTATTTCATTATGGTACGGAATGTTGAATTTGAAAACTACATGTCAGAAGCCATTGCTGTGCAAGCAAATGAAACTGTAGAGCTTGGAAATATCAATCTGAAAACCAAAATTACCGGACTTGAAGAAGTGGTGATTACCGGTTCAAAAGCTATGGTGGAAGTCCATGCCGATAAGATGGTTTTTAATGTTGCCAGCAGTGTAAATGCAACGGGGAGCAACGGATTGGAATTGCTAAGCAAAGCTCCCGGGGTACTTGTTGACTTTGACAAAAATATAATTCTCCAGGGAAAATCAGGTGTGCAAATTTATATCAATGGCAAACCTTCAAGGTTATCGGGCAGTGATCTCAGTAATATGCTCGAAGGAATGCAGTCTGATAATATTGAATCGCTTGAAATTATCTCAAACCCTTCAGCCAAATATGAGGCGGAGGGAACAGGTGGGATTATTAATATTGTTTTGAAGAAGAATATCAGAGCCGGATTTAACGGTAGCATTCAGAGCTCATATTCCAAAGGCAATTTCCCCCGGTCAAGTGCTGGAACAACACTTAATTACAGCGGAGAAAAGATAAACTTTTTTTCGAATGTTAATGTTAGTAAAAACCAGTGGCAGATGGACTTTGACCAGACCAATATCAGGGAGTTGTATCAGCTCGACATGCTTTCTTTTGCTGATAATAAAAGAAATGGCTACAACTTGTCTGGCGGACTTGATTACACCATAAATGAGCATCAAACCATTTCAGTAGATGCACAAGCTGTTATTAACGACAGAGATAACCAACTTAAAAGTTCCACCACAATCCTGGATTTAGCCAATCCGCTTGCTGATGAAGTTCTTATAGCTCAGACTATGGATATAATGCCAAGCAATAACTATAACCTTAACTTTCATTACGGCTTTGTTCCCGACCGCAGCAGCGATTTTTCGGCCGATCTGAGTTTGGGAAGTTATTCAACCACGAAAGATACCAATCAGCCTAACGATTATTTCTCATTGGACTCGGGTTTGCTTTTACGGTCTTTTAACAGTGAATATACGGCTCTGACTGATATAAGTTTAATGTCGGCAGCTCTCGATTACGAGAAAAAAATTAACAGTCTTAGCTTTTCAACCGGAGTTAAATATTCCTATATAAGTACCTCCAATCAACTCGATTATTTCACTATTGAAGGTGGAGTTCCGCTTCCTGATATCACACGTAGCAATGATTTTAGCTACCTGGAAAAGATTGCAGCGGCTTACGTAATAATGAATGCCAAACTAAACGAAAAGCTTAGCTTCAATGCCGGAGTCCGGATTGAAAATACTTCCTCCCTGGGAACGCTTGAAAGCGCTGTTCAGGTAGATAATAATGTTGTAGCCAGAAATTACACCAGCCTGTTTCCAAATCTGAGCTTGAGTTATGACGATCAGAAAAATAATGTAATAAGTGCCAGCATAGGTCGGAGAATTACACGTCCCAATTACCAGGATCTAAATCCTTTTGAAGCAAAAACCAGTGAGATTTCATCATGGAAAGGCAATCCTTTTCTTAATCCCAATTACATTACCAATTACCAACTCAGCTATTCCTTTAAACGTAAGCTCGTTATTTCGAACACCTACAGCATTACCCGCGATTTCTTTGCCACCATTTTTGAGTCGGTCGATGATATTTCTACCATACTTATTCCCCGTAATATGAATAAGGTTATAAATAATGGCCTGTCAGTGAGTTATCCCTTAAAAGTCTTCAAATGGTGGGAATTCTCAAGTTATTTCATATACAATTACGAAAGCTACGATGGGAAACTGGGGGAAACTATAATTGATCTGGAAGCCAATATTATTAACCTCAGAATGCAGAATACCTTGCGACTGCCGGCAGGAATTACTTCAGAATTAACTTTTTATTACAACAGTCCGTGGATTTGGAGAGGCTCTGTGAATGTCGATGGCTATTATGGTCTGAACTTTGGAATAAAGAAAAGCTTCATTAAGGACCGGTTGCTGGTTCAGCTTTCGGGCAACGACATACTAAACACAAGCAGCGTATATCCTTTCCAAAGCAACTACGGTGGAATGAATGTAGATGGCGATGTAACATTCGATAACCGACGCTTTGGCTTCAGCCTGAATTATAAATTTGGTAATCAACAAGCCAAAGGTGGAAAAAGAAACAGATCGGCCATGGATGATGAGCTGAGACGGATTGGGGATTAGTTTTTAGCCGGGGAGCTTGAGAAAAGGAATATTTTTATTTGCAAATTCTAGCCTCGTTTTGCCCTTTCCCAGTTTACACTTTGATTCTTTTGAATGTATCTTAAGAATCCCCTGTAAACTGCATAATTCATAATGAAAAAGTAATAAGGGATGATGATAAGCTTAACTTTTCGTTTTGCTTTTTCAATTACCCATCCTGCCAAAACAGTGACATAAAATAATACCTGGGCAGCTAAAAGAAATTCATAAATCAGACCTTCTTTTAGTAACAACAGGTTGATAATAATTAAAACAGGAAGAAGCATAGGCGTAATAGTCCACCGCAAAACCCTGTGCGATGTTATTTCATAATATAGGTTGACGTAAAGTTTAGTTGAAAACTTTCGTAAATTTAGGAATTATGAGAAGACAACAAAAAATTAGCAGGACATTTAGTACTGCTTTTAAAAAGGAGAAAGTTAACTTATTGGACAGTG
>JAIOZM010000096.1 GCA_021740585.1 Bacteroidales bacterium | reverse complement strand
GGTGTCCATACAGCTAACGCTGTCAGAATAGCTAAGCGATTAGCTCAGGAAAAGTCCTCTCAAATAGCAGCATAGAAATTTATTGTGCGGATTATTTATAGTTCCGATGGGATAGCTTTGTCCAAAAACCCGTAAAACATGCATATATTTTGTCAAATAGCCGGAAAAGTGAGCTAAATAGAAAAAATCCAGCCACTACTTAAACGATATAGCTGGATTTTTTTCAAAAATGGTCTATTTTGCGAATCTCCCTAAATAAAAACAGCCTGTCGGTTAAAGACAAGCTGATATCAAATAAAAAAGAGGCTGCTCGTTTGAGACAGCCTCTTTTTTTTATTTCGAGGAAATAAATCTTTTTTCCTTAATTCTGGCTTTTTTACCAGTAAGCTCACGAAGGTAGAATATTCTTGCCCTTCTAACGCGACCTCTTTTATTAACTTCAATCTGATCGATAAAAGGAGAGGAAACAGGGAAAATTCTTTCAACACCAACGTTACCTGACATTTTTCTTACAGTGAAAGTTCCGGTATTACCCGTTCCTTTTTTCTGAATAACTGTACCGCGGAACATCTGAATTCTTTCTTTACTACCTTCAACAATTTTGTAATGTACTGTTATAGTATCTCCACTACCAAATTCAGGAAATGTATTTTCTTTTGAGTACTGCTGTTCAACAACTTTCATTAAGTCCATTATCTTATCTTTTTTTAAATATATTTTTTATCCGATTTTAACAGGCTGCAAATTTATAATAATTTTAATTAAGAGACAACAACTTTATTAACAATTTAGCAGGAAAACGATAATTTGTTTGGGATGTAAGGGTTTCGCGCTATATTAACACAATTGGTATTAACCAAAATTTCTTCCTTTGTTTTAAAAAGAACCATAAATCCTTTAAAAACTCCATTATATGTTTATTTTAATAATTCTCTATTTGTTATATAATCGAGGGTTATTTCCGAAGCAAATCTCTGCCCATTTTCATTCCAATGATTATCATCAATTCTAAAATACAAACTATCAGGATTATTCATTGAAAATGGCTCGTACAGATTAATATGGTTGATATCATTCTTAACACATATCTTTGATACTACACTTGTTAAATTTCTTTTTCTATAGTCGACAAATAGTTTTTCTAAATGCTCGTAATTTATTATATAATTTTTAGAAATATCTATTACAGATGGTTGTATTAGTACCAGAAATTCAACACCAAAAGATTTTGAGTAATTATGAGCTTCTATAAGTATAGCTTCCAACAATTTGAGTTTCAATCGCGATGAAGCACTGCTTGTGTCAATAGCAGTCGTAATATCATAATTATCCTCGAAATTATATGAAGCATCTTTAAGTTTCGTGTACGACTCGTATTCATCATTACATTGTTTGGTAAAAGTAGAAATAGTATTAGGAACCATATTTGCAGTTTTTAATAATTTTGAAATCTTTACTGCAATCTTATAGAAAAGTAATTTTGATAAGAAACTATTCTCCCTTTGTCGTTCTCTGTCAAATATTCCTTGTGGGTTTCCTTCACTATATAGTAAGCGGCCGTTATCGTCTAATTTTATAATTTCATTTCTTAAAATATCACCAAAGTCGTTATCAGCAAAAATATGGAATATTACTAAATCTGGTTTATAAATTGGAATATCCTCTTTCATTCTAAGCATAGCCTGATCTGGACCATAACCAATAACGCCTGCATTGATAACTTCAATATCAGAATTATAAAAATTCAACATTATTTTTTCCAGTGAAAAAGAATACGTATTTGCTTCTTCTGTAGATATTGCCTGAATATTTGAATCTCCATACACCATTATTCGTTTATCAGGATCCTTCTTCAACTCTTTGCCTCTAAATCCTTTCGAATTAGTATACCAAATAATAGTATCTCCTCCGTTATATTTACTGAGTTTTCTTGTCCCCGAAATATTTGATTTTGGTTTATATATATAAAGAGGATTAGCGTCAAACAATATTTCTTTTTCTTCTGATACTTTAATTTTATCAGGAAAAACGAGTCTCAATCCTAATTCAATAACACATAGGAGTATAATTGTTATAGCTACGATTATTATTGAGTCTTTAATAAATTTCATGGCTTTTTAGCTATGAATTAATCCATTTTAAGCATAACCATCCATTTTTCTATATTCTCCCAATAGAGTCGTTCTGTCTTAAAAAATACAAAATCGTTGATTATTAAATAATCCAATTCTCTGCTCATAAAACATTAATAAGCATCAACAGGCACACAAACTATTGGTTCTCCTCATACAAAGAAAACGCGTATTGACTACTAATCCATACGCTGTTTTCTTTTTAAATTCATTAATCAACTCCCAATACTCTGGATTGTTCTCCTTGTGACCGTCATTATTTCAATCTTATTGCCATTCCCTAATGACCATCTCCCACAACCTTTAATTTATCTCCTGTGTTTTTAATTACTTCAGATTTCCACTCTTCTGAATAACCGGGGAAATCGGGATTTGCAGGATTACCATATGCATTGCGAAGGAAAACGCCATCTTTTTCTTTTTTCACGTTCCCGTCCAAATATTTAACCAAAAGGAACTGACCAAGTTTTTGCCACTCAGCAACAACATTTTCTCCGGTATTTACCGAATAAGCAGTAATATAATTCCTGGCATCTTCCATACTGGCTTTTTCGAGGATGGACATTGCTTTTTTATCAACATCTAAAACTTCCTTAGTAAATGCAGATTCCATTTTCGATTGAAGTGCTTTAACATCAGGCATCATAAGATTATATCTTAGATATGAAAAGTTAGATACAAAGCTGAAGGTCCAAAATGCTGAAGTTGAAGAATAAGTTAACATATCTCCGTTGCCAACTTTATAAGCTGAAGGTACTTCATTCATTCCGCAATAAAAAGGTGCGTAAACAGTGGCAGAAGCATCATCTACTCCAAACCAGAGAATTCCGCCTATTGGATTGGGTAGCCATGAACGCGATTCTGCTACAAAAGAAAATCCGGTTTGCTGCGTAGCTGTAGCTCTTTCATTACAATATGAATTTTCATCTCCTTCAACCGACCAGGTAAGAGGTCTGAATCTGTATGGAAGGCCAAAAGGACCGGCTCCAACATCTTTCGACATATCCAATGGTGTACCTTCAAGGTGGTCTCTCATTGCATCCATTACATCGAGATTGCTTAGCTTCCTGTTTGGCTTAATCCACAATGGCATACGGTTTTCAAGATCATGACCTGATACATAATCAAAATACTGATCCATATCATCGCTAAAATCCTTAAATAAAGACCATACTCTTATGTCGCAGAATCTGGCGCCACCAAAACTAATCGGAGCATAAACATCGGAAAAACTAAAATCGGCAGCATTCCCCTCGAACCAACCATGCTGTTTTGCTACATCAATTACATCTTTAGCATAAACGGTGGTTACTTCAGGATTAAATATTTTATCAAGGTTTTTGGATGAAATGGAGGTCTTTCCAGTCATTGGGAAAGTCTGAATACGTGCCTGATTGGCATGACCTGAGATATATCCATCGGGAATCATTCGTGCTACCCAAACTGCACCTTTATTATCCGGACCCTTTCCTATTACTTCCATAATCCATACTTCGTTTGGATCTGATATTGAAAAAGATTCACCGGAGCTGTAATATCCATAATTATTCATTAATTCTGCCATGATTTTTATTGCATGACGGGCATTTTCAGCTCTTTGTAATGTTATATAAATAAGTGATCCATAATCAATAATTCCAGTAGTGTCAATCAATTCGCTTCTGCCACCATAGGTTGTTTCTCCAATGGCCACAGAATTTTCATTCATATTACCAACCACAGAAAATGTATGGGCAACCTGAGGGATTTGTCCAAGGAATTTTCCTGTATCCCATTCATAGACATCGAGCATAGTTCCTGCCGGATAATCTGCTGCAGGCCAGAAATATAGCTCTCCATATAAAACATGCGAATCGGCAGCATAAGTAATCATTGTTGATCCGGTAACTGAAGCCCCTTTTGTAATGAGGTAATTAGTACAGGAAAATACCTGATTATTCAATCCGGTAAAACCTAAACCTATCAAAATCAAGCTTATAAACTTTAGTCTTTTCATCATAATATTATTATTTTTTTAAAGAACCCAAAAATAGACATTAATATGAATATTTTGGATTTTACAATTTCAATTTTATCATTTATTCAGCATAAAATCGGATTTCTATTTCCCATACATAAACTCTAAAATTTCTTTTCTGTCTGTATCATCCAGTTTATGGGCAAATCCATTGGCATTATTTTTATTCATCAGATTTAAAATCTCATCAAATTTATCTTTTCCGATACCTTGTTCTTGCAAATTTATTGGTGAATTTAATTTTTTGAATAAACTCTCAAGTGCCTCAATGGTTTTGTCGGGTGAATTAACTCCAAAAACTGCTTTTCCAAATTCTTCAATCCTTTCAGGCATTCTTTCCTTCATTTTTTTTAGCCAGGCAGGGTAAACTATAGACAAGCTGGCTCCATGAGGGGTGTCGTATAGGAAGGATAAAATATGTCCGATTCCATGAACTCCCCAATCTCCGGTTATCCGACCATGTCCGGTAATACCATTCAAAGCATTAGTTGCTGCCCACATAATATTTGCTCTTAATTCGTAATTATTTAAATCCTTCATTAATGCAGGACCAAATTCCATAGCTTCATGAAGAATTGCATAAACAAATTTATCGGATAAGCTGGCATCGCCTTTTCCAAAATAGGCTTCCATGGAATGTGCAATGAGATCCACAATTCCATAGGCGGTATAATTTGCAGGTACCGATTGGGTGTAAACCGGATCGAGGAATGAATGTTGCGGGAATACCGCAGGGTGGCCGAATCCGATCTTCTCCTTTGTGTCCTGATTTTGCAATACAGCAACTGGATTCATTTCTGTTCCGGTGGCAGCAAGAGTTAACACAGCAATAAGTGGTATTGCTGATTCAAAACGGGCTTTTCCTTTCATTACATCCCAGGCAGCTAATTTATTCTTAATGCAAATAGCTGTTATTTTTGCCGAATCGATTACGCTTCCACCACCAAGAGCAACAATAATATCGATCTTGTTTTCAATCCCCAGCTTTGCTGCAGAATCTACATCTGACGCAAGAGGATTAGGTTTAATACCCGAAAATTCGGTAATCTCAAGATTCAGTTTTTTCAACTGACCGATGGTGTCATTATAGCTACCATTTTTAGTTACAGAGCCTTTCCCATACATCAACAAAACTTTCTTATGTTTTTGATCAATGTGTTTGGACATTGTATTTACAACTCCTTTTCCAAAATGAAGACGAGTAGGATTGTAGGCAATAAAATTATTCATATTCTCTATTTTAAAAATTTATCATATTTAAACAGTCTTAAAATCCAAAAAGAACACCTCCAGAGCTATCTTTTTGCGCTCCAGTAACCGAAGCAAGGCTATTATTTTCTCCCCTGATTTTAAGAATTCCCAAAAAAGCAAAAATTACAGCTTCCTTAAAATTTATCAGGTTCTTATCAGGGATAACAAGTTTACAATGACTTTGTTTGCTGAGAAGCTCCATTAAAAAAGTATTAAATCCTCCGCCGCCTGTAACTAATACTTCGTTCAGATGTTCTGTGTCAATTATCTTACTAATTTGTTCCGAAATATGAACATAAAAAGAGTGCAATAGATCGGCATTCGACCGGGAATATTTTGAAAGAAGAGGGGTGACTTTTTCATCCACCCATTCTTTTCCAAGAGATTTAGGACCAATTATATGATAATAATCCAGTTTATTCAGCTCCTCTAATAATTCAGGAATCAGAACGCCTGATCTTCCTAATAAACCCTCAGAGTCATAGGCCAAACCTTCCTTATTAGCTAATTCATTTAGCACTATATTTACCGGACAGATATCAAAGGCCAGCCTTTCTCCCAATTTCTCGAAGGAGATATTCGCAAAGCCACCCAGATTAAGACATGCATCATAATTGTTAAATAGTAATTTATCACCTATAGGAACCAGTGGGGCACCCTGACCTCCGAGACTGATATCTTTATTTCTTAAGTCGGCAATAACAGGAATATTTGTAACTGAGCTTATATTATCACCATTTCCCAGTTGTAAGGTATAGCCCAGATCTGGTCTGTGAAAAACCGTATGTCCATGACTAACAATAAATTCAGGAGAAAACTCGCAAGTATCTAAGAATGTATTAATAGCTTCACCAATATATACACCATAGTTGTGATCCAGAGAGATTAATTCTTCAGATGGAATGGAAGGGGCGTCACTTAGTTTCTTATACCAAGTATCATCATATTTTTTGGTTTCAGCCTTAATTATTTTGAAATCCCAGGATGCATTATCCCTTTCAAATTGACACAATGCAAGATCGAGTCCATCGAGGGAGGTTCCTGACATGCAACCCAAAACCAGGTATTTGTTTTTAATTATTTTCATCTACACCAGCATTAAGTACCGGAATCTACCAAAAGAAAGAACTATGATATAATGATATATTTCCTTTTTTATCACTAATATATAATTCCAGTTCATGATTTGAATTCTGTGTAATTCTATTCCCATCATAAACATATTCCAAAAGATTGTTTTTTGGATCATATTCAAATAAAGCCCAGTGATTATCAATATATCCGTTATACAGATCAATGCCGGATAAATTATCACTTATATTAAATTTAAGAGACTTTGATGACTTCTGTGGCTTAATTTCAGGAGCAATTGTATCCACATCGACTACAAATGAACCAAAGTTACTAATATTGGCTGTAATCCATGAGTCATTTTCCACAGTACCACCAATGTATCCCAGGGAATTATCCTTGTTAATACTAACGATACAAATTTTTGATAACAAGCTGCTGTCAATATTTGAAACATTGAGGGAGAGTGTTGCGCCCTTATGCAGAGGTATATCAGGATCTCCCACCTGATGAATCCAATCGCACAGCTTAGTGGCTCCTGAAACTCTTGAATAATCTATTTCAGCATCTTCATACAAACTTCCGGAAGGAATATTTAATTTAATAAGGTCATTGGTGAGATTGTTAGTCACTTCCCATTGGTAAATTGAATTTTCCTTTTCCTCGACATTTGTTATCTGAGAATCGGGCTTAGTTTTTAATCCAAAGAGGAGAGAGGTTTTATTACCGGCGACATCTGACACTTTGATTTCCACCTGATTCGCCTGAATATTCTCAATATTCAGAATACCATTTTCCTTATGAAACTTAAGCATAGAAAGCCTGCTGTTTGGTAGTTTAAATAATCGATAAACAGATTTCTTTTCATTTTTTTTCAGCTCGTAATCCATTTGCGAATTAATAAACCGGCTTTCGGCAAAGCTAAATTCGTCGGTTTTAAAAGAATAAATCGCATCGCCATCAACATATACATCGATGGTATAAACCCCACAGTAATTGGATGCTCCATTCAGAAAGTCATAAACTTCCAGACCAAAACCTGCATTTGAATTTATTTCAACCAACTCATTATTTGAAATTGTATATTTTCCAGCACTTTCAACTAAGTTATAAGCTTTCCTTCCAGTAACTTTTTGTCTGTTTGATGTTCCTGAAACAGAATATGCATAAAGAGTAAATAATTTGGGTTTAATGTTATCAGCGATATTGAAATTATAATTCAGCACATTCAATGGATGCTGATTTGTTGTGTTTCTAAGCTCAAAATGTAAATGTGGCCCCGATGAGCTGCCTGAATTACCGGAATAAGCAATAACATCACCCTTTTTTACTTCAAGCTCATTCTTTTTTGGGTAAATATCTACTGTTTGACTTTCAATATTATACTGATATTTCTTTACATATTCAGCAATTTTGTCGTTGTATGCCGCCAAGTGTCCATACACTGAAGTAATGCCACCTGGATGATTGATGTAAATGGAATAGCCATATCCATTTGTCTGAACTTTAATCCTTGAAACATAGCCATTATCAATGGATCTGACTTTTAAACCAGTAACCCCCATAGTTTTAAAGTCTAGTCCTGAATGATAATGATCTGCACGCAATTCTGCAAAATTACCGCTTAAAATCAGAGGAATGTCTAAAGGGGGTTGAAATTCAGAAAGTTGCGCTTCAGCAACCTTAAATAGCAATGAAAATATAATTATTGAAAAAATACGATTCATGAATGTTTTTCTTAATTTGGTCGTGAATATACTGCCCAAAACTATAAAAATCTTTATATTCATCGAAAAATGATTTCGTTTTTTTTTTATTCATAAAAGCAATGTTATATTTGTAGTAAGTAAATTTGTATGAATGAATGCTGATCAGGCTGAAATATTTGGTTCGTTAAGGGGAAGAGTTAAAGAGATTATGAAAGCTCTGGAAACAGAAAGAGCTAATTTAAAGATCTTACAGAAGGATTACGACGAGCTAAAAAAGAAATCTGATCAAAAAACAATAGAGTGCAAAGCATTAGAGCAGAAATACAATAACTTGAAGTTAGCCAAGGTTATGGTAAGTGAAACAGAGGAAAGTCATGATGCCAAAATTAAAGTTAACAAGATTGTGCGGGAAATTGATAAATGTATTGCTCTTTTAAACCGGTAGGATGAAATGGAAGATAAACTGTCGATTAAGGTAAACATAGCTGAAAGATTCTATCCCCTTAAAATAGACAGGGCAGATGAAGAAAAGATAAGAAAGGCTGCAAGATTAATTAATGAGAAAGTATTACAGTATAAACAAAGGTACGTTGATAAAGATACTCAGGATTTTGTAGCAATGGCTGCCCTGCAGTTTGTAATACAAAACATTGAATTGGAAAATAAAAGTAGTGAATCGCCTTTTGAAGAGAGTTTAAAAGAATTAAATGATGAAATAAAATCATTTTTAGAAAAAGAGTAATAGCGTTCTTTATAATAAGAGTTAACCCGCATTGTTTCTTCAAATATTTGTGAAACTCAACATTTAAAACATTGGAATAAAGCTCATATCCAATCAGAGAAGGCCGTAACCCTCGTGGTATTGCTTGCAATCAATGGAATCTCGACCTGGATGGCCATTCCAGCCATATTATATGGGGTTTTAATAAATCTTGAAGAAGCCTTGCGGGTTTTTTATGTTTAATAATTTACACATCTATAACAACTATTTTAATGATAATATCTATAATAGGTATATATTCTAGTCTGTTCGGACTCGCCGGTCTGCTGGTCGGTGGAGCTGCAACAGCCTACTTTATAAGAACCAATCTGAAAAAGAAAAGTCAGAATATAATCAGAGAGGCAAAGGCTGAGGCTGAAATGCTGAAGAAAGACAAAATCTTACAAGCCAAAGAAAAATTCCTTCAACTTAAGGCTGAACACGAGCTTGTAATTAATGAAAGGAATTCAAAAGTTGCTCAGAAGGAGAATACTATAAATCAGAGAGAGAATACTATCAATCAGAAATACGAAGATCTCCAACGTAAGAATTCCGAAGTCGAATCTATAAAGGAAAATCTTAATCATCAGCTCGAAATTTTAGAAAAAAGAAAACAGGAGCTCGACAAAGCCCATAAACAACAAGTGGAACAGCTCGAAAAAATCTCCGGCTTATCGGCCGAAGAAGCAAAATCACAACTTATAGAATCTTTAAAAGACACAGCCAAACACGAAGCTATGTCATTGGTGAATGAAATTATGGAAGAAGCCAATATGACAGCGAGTAAGGAAGCAAAGAAGGTCGTTATTAAAACCATACAAAGAGTTGCCACAGAACAAGCCATAGAGAATTCCGTAACGGTGTTTAATATTGATTCTGATGAGCTTAAAGGAAGAATAATAGGACGTGAGGGCAGAAACATCAGAGCTCTGGAGGCTGCAACAGGGGTGGAGATCATCGTTGATGATACTCCTGAAGCTATTATTCTCTCAGGTTTTGATCCGGTTCGACGCGAAACCGCCCGTCTTGCATTGCATCAACTCGTATCAGACGGAAGGATTCATCCTGCCCGCATTGAGGAGGTGGTTGAAAAAACAAAAAAACAAATCGAAGAAGAAATAGTGGAGGTCGGAAAAAGAACAGCCATCGATTTGGGTATTCATGGATTGCATCCCGAACTGATCAGACTTATCGGGAAAATGAAATATCGTTCCTCTTACGGACAAAACTTATTGCAACACTCCCGTGAAGTCGCTAATTTGTGTGCTATAATGGCTAGTGAATTGGGCTTAAATGCAACAATGGCTAAGAGAGCCGGACTTTTGCACGATATTGGGAAAGTCCCCGATGATGAACCTGAATTGCCACATGCTATACTGGGTATGAAGCTGGCCGAAAAATATAAAGAGAAGCCTGAAATTTGTAATGCCATAGGAGCTCATCACGATGAGGTGGAAATGACTTCAATTATTTCTCCAATCGTTCAGGTTTGTGATGCTATTTCAGGGGCTCGTCCCGGAGCCAGAAGGGAAGTAGTGGAGTCATATATTAAACGACTGAAGGAACTCGAGTCGATGGCTTTATCTTATCCCGGTGTGTTAAAAACCTACGCAATTCAGGCTGGTCGCGAACTAAGAGTAATTGTTGGTGCCGATAAAGTAAGTGATACCGATGTTGAGTCACTGTCATTTGATATTGCAAAAAAAATACAGGATGAAATGACATACCCGGGTCAGGTTAAGATTACAGTCATACGGGAAACTCGTGCCATAAGTTATGCAAAATAGCAGAAAGTTTGTTATTTTTTAAAATCAGATTTTTATATATAAAAGCAGGTAAGTCAGTTTTTTGAAAGCTTACTGTATTCGAAAAGGCAATTGCCTTACTGAAATTAATGATAAAGAAATATGCGAATTCTCATTACAGGAACTGCTGGATTTATTGGCTTTCATCTGGCCATGCTTCTGGCAAAAAAAGGTCATTCAATTTATGGTATCGACAATATTAATGATTATTATGATCCAAGATTAAAACAGGATCGCCTGCGAAATTCAGGTTTTGATATTGACGAAATTGAATCATCTCCACAATCTGTAAAAAGCACAAAGTTCCCCGATTATCAATTCAAAAAAATATTTCTCGAAGACAAGGAAAATCTTTATAAGGTTTTTGCTGAATTTCAACCTGAAATTGTAGTAAATCTTGCAGCTCAGGCCGGAGTGAGATATAGTCTTACACATCCGGAAGCTTATATAGATGCAAATATTACAGGATTTCTGAATGTATTGGAAGCATGCAGGAAGTACCCGGTCAAACAATTGTTATATGCTTCAAGTTCCAGTGTTTACGGGCTTAATAAGAAAATGCCTTTTTCTGTTCAGCATAATGTCGATCACCCGGTAAGCTTGTATGCCGCAACCAAAAAGTCAAACGAGCTAATGGCACATACCTATAGTCATCTCTTCGGAATTCCTACAACAGGCTTACGTTTTTTTACCGTTTACGGACCGTGGGGCAGGCCAGATATGGCTTTGTTTATCTTTACAAAAGCTATCCTTACCGGTGAAACAATTGATGTCTTTAATCATGGGAATATGGAAAGAGACTTTACCTATGTGGATGATATTGTAACCGGGATATCCAAAATGATTGAAAAATCTGAATTCAACCAGAAACTGTGGGATCCAATGAATCCTGACGCCTCCAGTTCTTCAGCCCCCTATAAATTATATAATATTGGAAATAATTCCCCGGTAAAACTTCTCGATTTCATTAAAAATATTGAGAAATCTACCGGTAAAAAAGCGAAAATGAATATGAAGGATATGCAAGCAGGAGATGTTGAAAAAACCTGGGCTGATGTTGATTCCTTAATACATGAATTTGATTACAAACCAAATACAGCTGTTTCTGTTGGTATTAAAAACTTTGTTGATTGGTATAGAGAGTATTACAAAATTTAAGACTCAGTTTCTTTTATTATATTAATCAATTCGTTGATCTCCGAAAGCTTATTCTTATATCCGATTTTTTCATAGGAAAACAACAAATTCCTTAACATCCTTTCGATAGTTATTTCATTAGTGCAAGGTTTGAAATATTCTGGTTTCTTTTCCAACTGTTGTCTTTCCAAAAATAGATTAATATCCTTTCTGTTGAGAATAGTACCTCGTTGGTATGGATTAATGTAAAAAAGAATTCCATCGGGATCATCAACGTAATACGGATCTACATAAGCTAGAACATAATTCAAGGGCAAATTCACTCCGTAAACAGGCATGTCAAGGCTTTGTGCAATAGAGGAATAAATTACCGAAAGAGAAATCGGATTCCCTTTTTTTGTTTCCAGAACCTGATTAATAAAAGAGTTACCCGGTGAATAAAAATTTGAAGCGTTCTTATTAAAACGATGAATTGAAAACAATATATGATTCATTATTTTTACCTTCTCCAAAGCTGTTAATCCCTGATGTATCTCCAGCCAAACATCCTTTCTTATTTTTTCTATTTGTTTCTGGATTTCAGAAAATTCCAAATCAGGATATTGATACTTGGCGATGAGAAAAGCTCCATTTAGCAGGTCCTTCTCACTGGAAGCCTTCCAGATATTCAGCTCAGTTTTGATATTTTCAAACTGAATAAACTGAATCATATCTTCAATTTTTTGTTGAAATTCCTGATTAATAGCTAATTCCCATGCTTTTTCAAGTTTAGGGATTAGCTCAATCCCTCTTTCACTAATCTTTTGCGTAACAAGCTCGCTAACTTGTTTGTCAGGATCATCTAAGAGATTGATTAAGGCATTTATTTCATTATCATTCATAGCAACTGTTGAAAATATAATGATTTTTCTTCATTAAGAAACCAACTTATTCAGGGTAAATTTCAAAAGTTCGTTAATTACCGACTGGTGTTCTGCAATTGACTTACCGGTGATTCTGTTCGCTACTACAGCACATATGGTGGCAGCTCTATGACCCAATAAATGACTTAAACCAAATAAAGCAGAACTTTCCATTTCAAAATTCGTTATCTTCAGAGAACCGAATTGAAAACTTGAGATTTTATCGTTAAGATCTGAGTCAATTACTGGAAGTCTGAGTTGTCGTCCCTGAGGTCCGTAAAAGCCGGGGGCAGAAATTGTTATCCCTGAATGTACCCCATCATTTAATAAATTGAATAAGTCATCATCTCCCTTTGCAAAATATGGAACAGCCCGCTTTCCGCCCCATTTTGTATGTTCCAGAAAAGCATGCTCCAAATCTGTATTGCTAACAGAATTACCATCTTTATAAAAATGCATAAGTCCGTCAAATCCTGCAGCATAACGGGAAAGGACAAAGCAACCGGGTGTTAATTCTTTCTGCAATCCACCTGTGGTACCAATTCTGACTATTTTTAATGAAGTAAGGCTTTCTTTTTTCAGTCTTGTATTCAGATCTATATTGAAAATAGCATCCAGTTCATTCATTACGATATCAATATTATCGGTCCCGATACCTGTGGATATAACCGATAATCGTTCTCCTTTATATGATCCGGTGTGAGTAACAAATTCTCTGTTTTCAACCTTAAATTCAACTTTGTCGAATAAATCAGATACTTTTTTCACCCTTCCCGGGTCTCCTACCAAAATAACTTTATCAGCAACATTTTCCTTTTTCAGATGAAGGTGATAGATACTTCCATCCGGATTCAGGATTAATTCTGATTTTTTAAATTCATCTCCCATAACACGATTTAATTGTATAATGTACAAAATTAAGCTATTTTTGAAGTCAAATAATTTTTTCAACCATCGTTTATGAACATTAATTTCCATTAAACTAAATTTTTAACAAAATGAATAAAAAATCACAAACATTAATTATTGTTGCTTCTGCCATTTTAATTTTACTAATCTTCTTTGGAAGTAGTATGTTCTATATTATTCAACCCGGGGAAAAAGCAGTTATTTTCCGCAAATTCACATCGGGCCTCGATAAAGAAAATCTTTTTGAAACAGGTTTTCATATTATTGCCCCATGGAATGAGCTTATTACATACGATGTTAGGGAGCAAAGAAGTGAAGAAACTTTAGACGTTCTTGATAAAAACGGATTGACATTGCAGGTTGATGTGTTCGTTCGATATAATCCGAAACTTGATAGGATAGGATATATCCATGAAGAAGTGGGGACAGATTATGTTAAAATTATTATTGTTCCTGAAGTTAGATCCGCGGTTAGACGAATAATGGGAAAATATGCTGCTGAAGAAATATACTCCACTCGCAGAGCAGAGGTGGAAAATGAACTAAAAACCGAATGTAGTTTGCTGCTTGGTTCAAAAAATATTTTTATGCAAGAGCTTCTTATTCGCTCCATCACCCTTCCGGTTCAGCTTAAGCAAGCCATTGAAATGAAACTGCAACAGGAACAGGAAGCACTGGCTTATCAGTTTAGACTTGACAGAGAAGTGTCGGAAGCAGAGAGAAGACGAATTGAAGCAGAAGGTATTGCAGCTTTCAACAGAATTATTAATGCTTCTCTTACCGACCGCGTTTTACAACAAAGAGGTATTGAAGCTACTATTGAACTTGCTAAATCCACCAATTCTAAAGTTATTGTAATTGGATCGGGTAAAGATGGTATGCCTCTGATATTGAGTGACAAATAGAAAACAATTTTTACAAATGTTGCAAAGAATCCAAAGCATATATTTATTGGCAGCAACATCCCTCTTTATTGTTCTGTTCAGAAATCCTGTTTCAAGGATTTCTGTTTCAGATCAATTAATAATGGAGATGAATGCTTTTAAAATTTATGTCATTTCAGGAAGCGGGGCTGATACCATTGTTGTCTGGCCTTTTACCTTCCTTCTGAGTATTGTTATGATTATCGGAATTGTAAGTATTTTTTTGTATAAAAAAAGAACTTTACAAATGCGATTGTGCATGTACAATATTTTTCTGATGCTAGGTTTGGTTGGAATCATTTGGTTTTATACCAAGTTCACCTTAAATGATTTAGATGGAATCCAAAGTGTTTATTTATGGCCTATAGTAATACCATTTATTTCTTCGATTTTTACCTATTTAGCCATGAAATCAATACAGAAGGACGATGCAATAGTTAAGTCCTATGAGCGATTGAGATAAACAACCCCAATATTTTTAACTATAAAGCTTCCTGTACTTTTACGCATCATAAAAGTACAGAGATAGTTTTGGTGTTTCAGAAAATTCTATGGTTTCCTTCGTCCCCTCAGCAAGCTGGGGATAATCAAGGCAGCCAGATTATTCCATCAATTAATCTTCAAATTAGCTTTATCAGTTATTTTTTCACAATAATGACACTTTAAAGAGACCTTCTTTTTGTCGACCACCTGGAATTTAGTTGGAACATTCTCTTTATTGGTGATGCACATGGGATTAACACAATGTGCTATGGCAATTATTTCATCAGGGAGCTCCACCACCTTCTTTTCCACTACCTTATAATCCTTAATAACATTTAGCTTGGCTTCGGGAGCTACCAGAGCTATTTTATTTATATCTTCATTTCTGAAGAAAACATCAGAAATTTTTATTATAGCTTTCTTACCCAGTTTTTTGCTTTCGAGGTTAGTACCGAAGGTGATATAGTTCTCGATATGATCCAAACCAAGAATACTAATAACTTTAAACAAATCATGAGCAGGTATGTGATCTATAACCGTTCCGTCTTTTATAGCGCTAACAACTAATTGTTTTTTATCTTTCATGGTAAATGTGATTTACTTAATTCCTAAAATTGATGAAATAATTGCCTGACGGGTATATACGCCATTCTGAGCCTGATCAAAATAGTAGGCCGAACTGTGACTGTCAACATCAAGATGTACTTCATTTACCCGGGGTAGCGGATGGAGGACTTTCATATTTGGCTTTGCATTTGCAAGCATTTTTGCTCTCAGAACATAAGCGTTTTTGGTTTTTTCGTATTCAATAGGATCTGAAAAGCGTTCTTTTTGTACTCTGGTCATATAGATAATATCGGCTTCCCCGACTATATCAGTAAATTCCTTATATTCAAAATATTTTAGACCGAGATTATCCAGATAAATTTTATATTCATCAGGCATCTTTAATTCATCGGGTGAAATAAAATAGAATGTAGCATTAAACTGCGATAAGGCCATCACAAGGGAATGAACAGTTCTTCCGTATTTAAGATCGCCAATAAAGAAGATCTTAATATTTTCCAAAGTGCCCTGAGTTTTCCTGATAGAGTAGAGGTCGAGCAAGGTTTGAGAAGGATGCTGATTTGCTCCATCGCCAGCATTTACAATGGGTACCGGACTAATTTCACTTGCAAATCTGGCTCCTCCTTCTACAGGATGCCGCATTACAATCAGATCTGCATAATTCGAAACTGTTAAAATTGTATCCCTCAATGTTTCACCTTTGGTTGCACTTGAAGTGTTAGCATCAGAGAAACCTATCACCCTGCCTCCAAGACGGTTAACCGCACTTTCGAAACTTAGGCGTGTTCTGGTAGAGGGCTCAAAGAACAGGGTTGCTACAACAAATCCCTTCAGAATATCTTGTACCGGATTTGCCTCAAATTCGGCGGCCAGATCAAGTATTTTTAAATATTCTTCTTTGGTGTAATCGGTAATAGATACCAGGCTTTTGTTTTTCATTGTATTGGTTTATTTCAAATGAACGTATTTCATTGGTAAGCAGCATCATAGAATTCAAGATTTACTTGCTTCAAGGGTCTCTAAGGAAAAATAGAATATAAAGTAAAAGTACAGATCAAAAACAAGAGAATGAAAGCTTGTTAATAAATCTTTAATAACTTTCATTCTTCACCAATATAGCTGAGAGTTATTTGATTCTTAAGCTCAAATGATTTGCCGAATTTTTCAGCAAAACTTCTTCGAACTCTAACTTTCAAACTGCAATTTATTTCAAATATCTGATCAAACTGCTCAATATCATTTTCTTTCAGCACTTTCATTACAGAATTCATTTCCTCATAGGGGAATTCTATAAGAAAAATACTATGTATGTATTTATCGATAATTTTAGCCGCATCCAAAGCTTCTCTGGCTGCAGTTTTATATGCCTGAATAAGTCCTCCTACACCCAAAAGCGTACCCCCAAAATAGCGAACCACAATAATTAATACATTGCTTAAATCTTTCGACAAAATCTGTCCCAGAATAGGTTTTCCGGCAGAATTAGAGGGTTCGCCGTCATCGTTCTCTCTGTAATTAAGTTTTTCTTCTCCCAGCATCCATGCATAGCAGTGATGTCTGGCATCATAATAT
>JAIOZM010000095.1 GCA_021740585.1 Bacteroidales bacterium | reverse complement strand
ACCCATACGGAATCTAAGCAAAGCTATGGGTTCTAAAAATTTTAGAGCTTATTGCTAATTTGCTTATAAATCTTCAAAAGTATGTAAATCAGGGAGAACTGCTGGCAGCAACCAGAATGAAACAACCGAGAGGCAAAGTTTTTTATTTTCATAAAAACGGCTTTAATCAGGTCAAAGTGAAAGATTAAGGAAGAAAAAACCTAAGTATCTATTCAGATCCCCATTTTTTCATTCTCGTGAATTATTTTGGATAATTTAAATTCCAATACCATCTTATCGAAAAACCTACGATTATTCTCTTCTATTTTTTTTAGATCAATTTCAAAGTCATCATTAAAGCTTATTTCCTCTTTCATTTTTGGATCATCTTCATATCTATAGACAGACCATTCGCCTTTAGTATATTCAAGGGCGCTATAATTCTCCACCCAGTCGCCGGAATTCAAGTAAAGAACTTTTTTTCCTGTTTTATTGCTAACTTCTTTTTTCTGGGGCTGGTGAATATGACCGCATATCACGTAATCATAATCGTTTTGGATGGCAATTTGTGCTGCAACGTTTTCGAAATTATTTACAAATTTAACGGCACTCTTTACGCTATTTTTAATCTTTTTCGACAAAGAAACCCTTCCATAGCCAAACAAATTGCTGATCTTATTTACCACCATATTTAGTAGAATCAGAAGTCCATAGCTTTGTCCCCCAAGACGAGCCAGCCATTTAGAGTGTTTCATAGTAACATCAAAAACAACCCCATGAAAAAACCAAGCTTTTTTTCCGTCAATCTCAAGCAGAAGTTTATTCACGATTTTAAGCTTGCCGAGTTCAAATCCTTCAAACTTTCGAAATAATTCATCATGATTCCCTATCATATAATAGATAGTTGTTCCTTTGGTAAGCAATTTAGCTTTGAACCTATTATCCTTAAAATGGTTATTTGCGATGCTGTTTACAAAATTATCTACAAGTAAATCATATTGCTCCTCAAACAATGATTGAAACCCTTGAATCCGCATCATTTCAGTTTTTACATAAAAAATGAATTATATAAATTTCCAAATGACTGATTTATTGTATAAGTTTGTAACAATATGTATACCAATTAATTAAGGAATGACTGCATGTTTTTACCACCTGGCTCCATAATAAAACTCCAATATTTGAACTGCTTATAAAATAGTATTGCCTATACTTCAAGGAATTATTTTTTATGTAGTCAAAAATCAGTTAATTATGAACGGACACAAGTGAGAATATTTCCAGAAAACAGGAATCTGTGTTATCCCTCAGGACTTGAATGAGACTATTTTGTACATATTTTTGAAATTATATTGCATAATTTGTTATCTCAAACAACTTTAATACAATAAATGGAAATTTTTAAATCAAAATCAAAATTCTTCTGGATAATCAATAGCCTGGTAGTATTATTTGCAGGCAGCTTGCAGGCAGGGGGACAAATCTTTTCTCATTCTCCCGAACCCTGGAGAGCCGAGTACGAAATTTCACTTAAGGGATTTGAATTTTCACATCCAACTACGGTCATATCTGAGGATGAATTGGCGATTATCAGGAAGAGAATTCTTTATGATGTCGAACCGCAAAAAACGGCCTTCAACCAATTAAAGGAAGATTCTGAAGCCGCGCTGGAGTTTATTCCAAATGCTCCTCAATTACTTGAAATACCTGGTGGATATGTTGATCCTGATGGTTTGGATTATGCCCGGAATTTACTTTGGGCCAACTGCCATGCAGCTTATAGTTGTGCCTTAAGATATGCTTTAACCGGCGAGCAGTTATATGCCGAAAAAGCAATAGAGGTGCTCATGCACTGGGCTCATAAAGGAACCAGATTCTATGGTGATGATAGTGGACTTCAGCTGGGATCATATTTCTCTCCCATGCTTTACGCTGCCGATTTGTTGTATTATTATCCGGGCTGGATTACGACGGAGAAGGATTTGTTTAAAGCTTGGTGGCGAGACAATTGTCTTTTAGATGGAGATGTACTGGGCGTGCTCAGAAGGAAAGATAATAACTGGAAAGACGCAGCCTTACTGGGCACTATTTCTGCTTCAGTGGTTCTTGAAGATACATTACTGCTAAAAGAAGCATTAATTCAGCTCAAGAGCTATTTTTTCAGCCGAACTGATGATAATGTGCAAATTCCAGGTAAGAGTTGGAAGATTGCGGTAAATCAGCACGGTGTTTACCTGCCCCGGGAAGTTGTGAGGAATGATGGTCGCAGTGGGCTAACCTATACGGCTTATGCGCTCACAACGATGGTTCAGGGGATGGAAATCGCCCGTTATGCAGGGTTCGACTTTTGGCAGGATACTACTGAATTGGGAGCAACTTTGGGAGACGTTATTCAACAATATTATGCATGGGATATACTTGATGAATCGTTCCCCTGGAATTATTCGCCGACTAAATCAGACAAGCGAAGAAATGCTTACGAATTAGGCAATCTGTATTATGATTTTTCATCTGATTATAAGAAATTTATTGAAAAATCAAGACCTATAACCGGCAGGGAGGGGGATGAATATAGCACTCTGAATAAAGGAGATATGACTGGTATGGACACGATTCCGGCAGCGGCTCCCTCAATGCTTTCAACAGAAACGTTATCAAGCACTAAAATCAGCTTAACATGGAACGATAATTCCTCCGACGAATATGGATTTAAGATAGAGCGTTCTTCCGGACAAGATTTTTTACTCATAGATTCATGTGGTCCCGGAACCGTGTACTATCTTGATACAGGATTGGTGGCTGGTACAGTATATAATTACAGGGTATATGGATTTAAAGCTTCCCGCCAAGTAAATTATTCAAATGAATCTGCCTCCAGGACTATGGATTTTCCCGAATTTCCTCCTGAAGTTCCTGTCGGTTTAAAAGCAACTATGATTTCTTCAGAGCAGATTGAGCTCTTATGGTATGATAACTCAGATACCGAAGAGGGATATACAGTTGAGAGAAAATCAGAGGAAGTATTTACAGAGATTGCACAACTCGGGGTAAACGACACTCTTTTCAGCGATAAAGGACTTCAGGCAAATACTGCTTACACATACAGAATCCGGTCATTTAATTTAGCCGGATATTCGGGTTATTCAGATCAAGTGGTTATAACGACCCTTGCAAAGGGAGGTAAATTTCAGGCTGAGAACGGAATCGTCTCCATGGAAGCAGAATATGGCGAACTGGGCAGCTTATGGAATATCGGTCAGGAGGAATTTGCTTCTGGTGGTAAATTCCTGGAGATAAACCCAACGCGTAATAATACTAGTGATCAGCCTGAGTGTGAGATATCTTTTTGTCTTGCCACATACTTTTTTACCATAAAAGATACAGGAGATTATAACTTCTGGTTCCGGATCCTTTCGGAGGGCGATGAAAATGATTCATTTTTTTGGCGGATCGGAACAGAGCCATGGGTGTTAGAGAATGGACGTTCAGGGATTGGGAATTGGTATTCTTCCCAGCATGAACAGTTAACCTCGCTTTCTTCCGGCGATTATATCCTTGAAATTACCTATCGTGAAAACGGTACCCGTCTGGATAAATTTGTATTCCAGCTTGACACCATAGTGCCACCGGCAGGCGCCGGACCGGATCAGTCAATAGGGCTATTTCCTCTTCCCCCCAAAAAACCTGCATCATTGGTTGCTGAAGCTCTTTCCTCATCAAGCATTAAAATTAAATGGACAGACTATGCCAGTGATGAGGATGGCTACATTATCGAACGTAAGGAAAATGATTCTTTCATTGAACTGGCACAATTGGCACAAAATGCAAATGCATATACTGATGTAGAATTGTCAGAGTCAACTTCTTTCATTTACAGAGTGTATGCATTTAATGCTTCAGGAAGATCAAATTATAGTAATAATGATACGGCTACAACCTTTTCGACTATATCAGTCCCACTTTTGGATGCACAGGAAGAATCAATAAGCGCTTATCCAAATCCATTTACCGAAATAACCTCCATTAGGTTTCGGTTGAATAAACCCGCCAAAGTCTCAATAGTAATTTATAATGCTATGGGACAGCAGATGGTGCATCTTGGAGACAAAATTCTAAATAGCGGTTGGCATGAGTTGGAATGGGATGCTACTGACAGCAGAAAAAATAAGGCGCCGGTAGGTATTTATTTCTGTAAATTTCAAAATGGATTACATAGAAGCATTATCCCTCTGATGCTAATTGAATAGGTCTTTAGGATGAGAAAATAAAATTTATTAATTTTTTAAAACAACAAACTTTATGTCAATTTTTAAGAATTTTATTTGCATAGTTACCATTGGTTTAGTTCTCATACAAACTGCATATTCCCAGGAATATGCATACAATGTAAAAAGTTATGTTGCTGAGTCAGGCTTGGAGACATTACTCACAGGTGAACTACAATCCCTGATTGATCAATGCCATGAAGCTGGGGGCGGGACGATCTATTTCCCTCCTGGTGATTATCTCACCGGAACATTATTTTTGAAATCCAATGTTTATTTGGAACTTTTACCAGGAGCAACGCTTTTCGGAAGTAAGTATATGGTAGATTATCCCAACGATGGATTAAAAAGTCTGATCTATGCAAATGGTCAGGAAAATTTAGGAATAAAGGGAAAAGGAATGGTGAATGCTCAGGGAGATGCATTTTGGAGAGGGAAAAAGCTCCCCTTAATACGCCCCGACAGATGTATTCTGTTTGAACATTGTACCGATGTTTCAATAAATGATATCCATGTCACCAATTCTCCAAACTGGAATATTGATGTAAGGTTTTGTGAACGGGTATGGATCGATGGAGTAACCATAACAAGCGAGAGGGACGCCCCCAACACAGATGGAATAGACCCGGTATCCTCGAAAGATGTTTTTATTTCAAACTGCTATATTAATGTAGGTGATGATGCTATTTGTCCAAAATCCCGGGGAGATATTCCTATGGAAAACCTTGTGGTTACTAACTGCATTCTCATTTCAGATGATTCAGCAATAAAGCTGGGAACCAGATCAGACAGTGATATTAGAAATGCCCTTTTCAGTAATATTGTGATCAGGGATACACAGTATGGAATTGGTATGTATGCCAAGGATGGTGGGACATTTGAGAATATCAGATTTGAGAATATTCACATCGAAACTACTCGATATGATTCAAGCAATGCATCAACTCCTTCGAGGGTATATCCAATCTTTCTTGATCTTGAAAAACGAGAACCTGATTCAAAATTGGGAAAAATAAAAAACATTTTCTTTAGCAACATAACGATTGACAGTCCCAATGGAAATTGCCTCTTCCTGGGCCAGAAAGATAGTAAAATAGAAAATCTGAGGTTTTCGGATATCAATTATCAGCTGCATCACCGACAGACTTTCGAAGGAAACAGGAAACCACGGGGCGTCAAAAGTCTTAAATCTGAAGCATCTAACGATCATTCTGACATTCCTGCTCATTTTACATTTGCGTATGTGGATGGATTATTTATTGATAATCTTTTCATCAATGATCTGTCTGAAGAAACAGATCATGAGCGCAGCATGATTTGGGGATACGACATTCATAAAGTAAAATTGTCAAATTTTCAGAATGAAATGGAGGTGCCGAATAAAAAATTACCACAGGTTCATTTTAAAGAATCTTCAATGATTGAAATTGTTTCCAGTACACCTGCAAATACAAAAACCCCATTTCTTTACCTGGAGGGGACAGATACTAAAAGAGTTTATTTGCAAAATAATAATTTTACCTATCTTGATGAAGTTTTTGATTATGACGACCTGTTTAATATAGAGGAATTAATAAGAATTAACAACATTGATCCGGGCAAATGACCTTAAACCGATGCATTCAATTAATCTTTTTTCAAACTTTTGCTTTTGCTTTAACAGCACAAGTTCCATTTCAGCATCATGTAGCTGATAAGATTACTGAACCCTGGCGATGGACTGGATTTGATGAATTGCGTGGACGCAGTGTGCGCTGTATGACAGAGGGAAGTAACGGGGATTTTCTTTTCGGTGTAGAGCAGGGTATTATGATGTATTCAGGATATGAATGGACAATGATACCTTTTCCTGACAGTATTTCCGGATTATCAGTAACTTCCTTATGTGAGGGATTGGATGGAAGTATCTGGACAGGCACGGATGCAGGTTTATACATTGTAAATGGGGGAATTTGGGAAAAAGTTTTTCCCGTTGCAGGCTTACAAAAGGCGATTGTAAATAATATCGTCAGGCTACCCGGAGGCAGTATGCTGGCAGGGATTAGTGAGACAGGAGATGATGCAATGATCTCCGGATTATTACACATTAATCAGACGGCTGTTACATTTTATACTTCAACGGAAACCTACCAGTTTCTCACAAAACTGTCAGGTCATCAATATAATTTAATAACCGTCCCGGAGAAACTGACTATAAAAAATCGTAATGGTGCCGGTGTATTCAGTATATCAGACTTATGTATTCAGAGAAACGGGAATATTCTTATTGCCATCAGTAACAAACATGGTAATGGGAAAATCGCAATCTGTAACTTTCAACAGGGAGCCCCTGGAAATTTGTTGGTTGAAGATGTTTTCACGGAAGATGATGGTCTTTTTATTAAAAGTTCAGTACAGATAACAGAGTCTCAAGCCGGAGAAATATGGGCGGTATCAACCGCCTATGAATTCGGCATTCAGCATTTTAAAAATGGTTCCTGGGAAGAGATTAAAATCAGCGATATTTTTGGAGGCATAGAATCCCAAAACAGTGTAATGTCCTGTTCCGATGGTTCCATCTGGATAGAAGGACATGGCCGAATCTTCAGGAAGATTGAAGATCGGTGGACGGTATATCAGTATCCTGAAATACCCATCACTACAGCATCAAGGTTTACTTTCTATGAATCATCAGATAAAAAAATATGGGTGCTTGGTGTACTTGATGAATTGTATTTATTCGATAATACATTCGAGAAATGGATAACTTATGAGGACCTAATTTTTCAAGGTGAAACTTCAACAGGGAATTCCTGGTATCTTCATAGTAATGGGAAGGTAATTCTCAATCGACATGGAGAATGGTTTGAATTTGGAACAAAAGATGGCTTAATGGATACCCCTGTTAGAATTTTTATCACTTCTACCGGAATGGTATGGGCTGTTGGAAGTCACAAACAGTCTGCGGCAACCTCATACTTTAAAAGAGATAAGTGGGTTATGATGATTCATCCTGAGCTATCCTGGGGTGTAGACTACCGGGGCTGTTATGAATCAGATGATGGCTCACTTTGGTTTGGCTGCAGTGTTGATATCCAATCTGCTAAAGGGCAACGGGGAGGTGTAATCAAATTTCAGACCTCTGAGGATGGGAGTTTGTTTTGGACTCACCTACCAGAAGATGGGGGAATTATAATAGGCAATTGTTATGGGATTGGATCCTCAAAGGATGGCAGATTATGGATTGGAGGCAAACCACTTTACACCTATGATGGTAGCAACTTTGAAAAGTACAAGGGGTTTGACAAGCTGGAAGAGTATGTAGACTATGTCGATACCGATGAGCAGGGAAACCTTTGGCTTGCCTCCCGCTATTACGGCATATTCCGGTATGATGGCGAATCATGGCAAAATTATACCATGATGGACGGACTGCCAAGTAATAATATTATAAACATTTATGCAGAAAACAAATCAAGAGTATGGGCTACAACCCATGGAGGCATCTCACTTTTTGATGGAGAGATCTGGACAAATGTTGGTTTTCCAGGCATGATGTCGTTCGTTAGTGAAGGCGGCTCCATCCTAAAAGGAAAGACCGGTCACATCTGGTTTAACATGACTACAAACGATTGGGTAAGAAGAGGATTAACTCAAGAGAGAACCAATCCCAATGCTTTTAAATTTTTCAGGACCGTTCGGTATATGCCCGACCATACACCTCCAGAGACCAGTATTATCAGTTATCAGAAACAGATAAATCAACGCGAAGATGCAAATGTATTCTGGAGCGGGAGTGATTTCTTTAATGAAACTCCGTCAGACGATCTTCAGTATTCATGGCGGCTGAATAAAGAAACATGGACCTCCTTCTCAAATACAAGTTTTCACACTTTTAACGGATTAAAACCCGGGAATTATCAACTGGAAGTCAGGACACGTGATATGGGTTTGAATATAGACCCTAGCCCTGCAATAATAGAATTTAGAGTACTAGTAGTATGGTGGAAACATCCTGCATTTATATTAGTGGCTTCTATTGCTTTAGGTCTTATTGTCTTTCTTCAATTCAGGATATTATCAAATAATAAGAAGCTGCAACAGCTTAACGAGAGCTTGGAAAATAAATCGGATGAACTTAATAACGCACTAACCAAAATGCAGAGGCTGGTATATTCCAGACTGCGCTTTTTTACCAACATCTCACATGAGTTTCGCACACCCTTGGGACTCATCCTGGGTCCGGTGGAGGAACTGAAGGAACCAAAAAATCGTATTAGCAACTCTACACGTAAAAAGTATTACGACATTATCCATAGAAATGCAACAAGGATACTTAGACTGATTAATCAAATTCTTGAAGTATATAAAGTCGAAGAGAATACGCTCGAATTTAGCCCGACCAGAGGAGATCTCTTGCTGCAAATTAGTGGTATTGTTGATCTTTTTGAACATCTGGCTTATCAACATGGTATATCATTAAAATTCGATCATTCTTTTAAAACCTTGGCATTCAGCTATGACCAGGACAAAATCGAAAAAATAATATTCAATTTGCTTTCTAATGCCTTTCGAAATGTACCACTGAACGGCAAGATAACAGTATCTGCTGAATTGAATGAAAAGGGAAATATCAGGATGGTGCACATCTCGGTTGCCGATAACGGGAGAGGAATACTTCCCGAAGACTATGAGAAAATCTTCGAAAGATTCTACCATAATGAATCCGGTAGCTATCGACAATTACATGCCGGAACGGGTATTGGTCTTGCTTATATTAAAGACCTGGTGAAAGCCCATAATGGGTCTATTGAAGTATCTTCTGAACCTGGCGTCGAAACAGCATTTGTGGTAAAAATACCTTTCATTGAGGCTTCGGAAATTGAATTGATAGAGGTCGAAAGCAAAGATAGTTCAATAGAATCGCTGTCAGGGGATATCTATAAGGCAATTGCGGAGTTAAGGTCATTTCTGTCTGACAAGCATCAGGAGGAGACCATTGAGGATGAGGATTCTGTACACAAAGGAGAAAAACGTGCAACAATACTTATTGTTGAAGATGATCTGGATACAAGGATTTTTATTCGTCACTGCCTGGAGAATGAGTTTAATGTAATTGAAGCAAATGATGGACTGGAAGGCATTCATGTTGCACGTGTGGAGCACCCCGACTTAATAATTTCAGATGTTATGATGCCGGAGCACGACGGTATCCAGTTCTGTCAGATCATTAAGACAGATTTTGACACAAGCCACATTCCTTTCATTCTTTTATCTGTTATGGCAACGGTCGGCGATAGAATTAAAGGTATAGAGATAGGGGCAGATGCTTATTTGGAAAAACCTATCAATAAAAAATTATTGCTGAGTCATATTGATAACCTGTTGAGGTCAAGAAACATGTTGAGAAAGCGATTTCATGAAGAAATTCAGATTCGGCCATCTGAAATGAAAATGGCCTCACTTGACGAAAAGTTTATTGAAAAAACAGTGGAATTAATAGAAAAAAATATTGACAATGAAAGCCTTGACGCTGAAACGCTCTCCAGAGAAGTTGGGGTTAGCAGGATTCAGTTGTACAGAAAAACTAAGGCTTTAACAGGTCAGACGGTGAATCAGTTTATCCGTTCAATAAGATTAAAAAAGGCTGCCAGGCTTCTTAGTGAGCAAAGCATGAGCGTTTCGGAGATTGCCTATATAGTGGGGTTTTCTGCCCCCAATCATTTTGCCAGTTATTTCAAGGAGTACTTCGGAATGACTCCCACCGAATATAGAGATCAAAGCTGATATTATTCTGGAGGTGAATGATACTATTTCGTATTTAAGAAAGCGGGATATTGACTTTCTTTACAGGAATATGTACAGGATTAAAATTATTACAATATAATAATATGAGGAAATTTAAATTATTGTTTCTATTAGTAGCAAGCTTTTCAATATCTATAATTGGCAATAATGTTTCAGCTCAGGGTCGAGGAGTTGTGAAAGGGAAAGTTTCTGACGCTCAAAGTCGGCAGCCCTTGATTTTTGCAAATGTGGGCATTGAGGGAACTTCATTTGGTACTACGGCAGATGAGGAAGGAAAGTTTTCTATTACACTTCCGGCAGGTAGTTACAGACTTGCAATCAGCTATCTAAGTTACAATACTGTATTTAAAAATGTGGATGTAGATCGTGACGAGATACTGGATGTGGGGAACATAGAATTGGAAGTTATGTCATTAATGGGTGAAGAAGCAGTTGTAACAGCTATTGCTCGAGGTCAGCTGGCCGCCATAAACCAGCAGGTGAATTCAAATACTATTGTAAATGTTGTATCGAGGGAGAGAATTCAAGAGCTTCCCGACCAGAATGCAGCTGAAACTGTGGGAAGATTGCCCGGAGTATCGCTGATCAGGGATGGAGGCGAAGGCACCATGGTAACACTCAGAGGGATGGCTCCCCGACTAAACCTGATTACCATCAATGGCGAACGCGTCCCTTCCACGAACGATCAGGATCGTTCGGTTGACCTCAGTATGTTCTCTACCGAGGCGCTTGCAGGAATTGAAGTGTTTAAGGCTTTAAGACCGGATATGGATGCTGATGCTCTGGGGGGAACTGTGAATTTTACTGCCAGGAAAGCATCTGAAGGATTTCACGGTGACGTTAAGGTTCAGACAGGTTATAACAGTCTGAAGAAAGAACCGGGTCAGTATCAGGGAAGTGCTACTTTTGAAAACAGGTTTTTTAACAATAAACTGGGGGCAATTGTAAGTGGCACAGCGCAAAAGGCAAACCGGAGTTATGAAGGATACACTGGTTCCTGGGATGATATTGGCAGTGTAGACGCTGAAGGGAACAAAACATTCGTAGTTTCAAGTTTTACGCTTAGTGATCAATACGAGAGCAGGTACCGTTATAATGGTAGTGTAAATATGGATTACCAGTTTAAAAGAGGGGAACTTATGTTTTCAACAAACTATGGCCGCTCTGATCGTGACGAGACCCGATGGAGAAGAAACTACTCCGCATCCAGCAGCTATCAAAACTATGACGTTCGAAAACGGGAGTCAACAAATAACGTTCTCACTTCAAGCCTGGGTGGTCAATTCAAATTACTTAATCTTTTTGATCTGGACTTTTCTGCCGGATATTCAAGTTCAAGCAATCAAAGACCGCTGGTGGAAAGATTTCAATTCAGAGAATTGGGAGCATTTAATGCAAATGATGAAACCAGCTATGATGTAGTCGTTGCTGCTGCACAAAATGATTTGGAAGAAACATGGCTAAAGGTTGCCTATAAAGACTATTACGATGTGATGGATATCAATAAATCAATACAAGCAAATCTTAAGATGCCATTCAGGCTTGGTTCGCATTTGGACGGATATATCAAAATAGGAGGAAAATTCAGGACGATGAATAGAGATTACGATGTTACCAGAGAATGGACACGTAGTTTTATAGGGAAATACATCATTGAGGACACATTGCAGCATCCGGACTGGGTAATAAATGAAGATAATGGCTGGATATTGATGGAGAACTTTATAGGTGACTACAATACTGAAGATTTTATGCGTCACTTTGATAAACCATACTACATGGGACCCGGAGCCGATCAGGTAAACGGTCCCGGACTGGATTATGAAAAGCTCAGGGAGTTTAGGGATGAATATTATGAAGACTACTGGTATGTTGACCCTACAATAGATATCGCCGATTACCGGGCCGGTGAGAAAATTGAAGCTGCATATGCAATGTATGAATTTAATATATATAATCGGCTGACATTATTGGGAGGCATAAGATATGAATACACTAAAAATAATTATAATAGCATTTTTGGAACTCCACAGGTAGATGAAGAGGGTGAGATTATCAATATTTCAGGCTTGAGAGATACCGTAGGAACTAGAGAACATCAACAATTCCTTCCACAGTTTCAACTCAAATACCAGCCTTTTAAATGGGTCGACATAAGGCTTGCAGGAACCAAATCACTCGGCAGACCAAATTTTTTCAGTCTAGTGCCATGGGAACGTGTAAATCACTTTGACCATACAGTGGAGAGGGGAAATCCAGACCTGGAACATATGTCGGCATGGAATTATGATGCAATTGTATCATTTTATGGGAAGTTTGGCTTGTTTACCTTGGGAGGGTTCTATAAAAGTCTTGAAAATATTGATTATACCCTGACAACCAGATTAGTTGATAAAACATTACCTACCACCAATGGTTATGATCTGACTATGCCTGTAAATGCTGAAAGAACGTCGACAATAAAGGGATTTGAAATCGATTTACAAACCAATTTCAGGTTTCTGCCATCACCCTTCGACGGTTTCCTGATCAATGCCAATTATACCATGATTCAATCTGAAACCTTCTTTCCATATATCATCATAACAAATCTTCCAGTTTTTCCTTATACAGCAACCGTTACAGACACCATGCGTTCAGGCCCCATGCCCGGACAAGTGGATGATGTGATTAACCTTTCTATCGGCTACGAGAAGAGAGGCTTTTCAGCACGACTGTCTATGGTTTATCAAAGTTCCAGCCTGCAGATTTCAGAAGATTCCGAAATCGGTGGCCTCGCGAAAAGCGTAGGAAAGAATGAATCACTTGATAATTATACAGGTTCTTCCACAAGATGGGATATGACTGTAAAACAAAAATTTAAAAAAAATTATACCCTGTATGCTAATTTGAACAACATCACTAATACTCCTGAAACATCCTATCTCGCAGGATCAAAGAATAATCTGATAACCCGAAACATTGTGTATGGCTTTACTTTCGATATCGGTTTGCGTTACAAGTTCTAATTCACAAAAATTCAATTAAACTAAAATTAATTAATTATGAAAAATTTTTACCTAAAAAGAGGAACCTTCGCTTTTTTATTATTGCTCGTTGGGTTCACCAGCCAAAGCATAGCACAGGATATACGATATATTGACGTTAATCCCGGAATTGGCACATTGAATAATGCTATCAATGGAGATACCACCTCAACCGGTGCACGTGTTGACAGCTTTAACACGGTTTACAGGCTCAAGCGTGTAGAAGATATCTATTATATTAGTGCGCTTATTTCAAACATTGGTTATCCCCTTACTGTTGTTGCGGAAGAAGGAGACGGACCAAAGCCATACCTGGCGTTAAAAACAGACGGAACAGGATCAACAGCCGAATATATCTTCAGGCCAAAAGGCGACCTTACCCTGAATGGACTACACCTGACAGTCATGGATGATCTGGGCGCTGTAGCTTCACGTATAATTCGAGCCAGTGCAGACGACATAACACTTACCGTTGATGACTGTTGGTTTGATGATGCCCACCAGGCTGCATTCAGACTTGACAATAGTGATAATAATCTTTTTCTTACGAATTCAGTCTTTAGCAACATTGGGAATCCGGCAGATCCTGATAATGGGAGGGGTATTGATGACCGTGGAAATAGTATTGATACCCTGGTTATTGAGGACTGTACTTTTTTTAACCTTACTCATAGTATTTTTAGAGATGGTGGAGGACATATTAAGTACTGTAAGGTAAACAATTCGAATTTTGTGAATGTGGGCCGCAGGGGCTTTGGTTTTGGCAATATTGCAGGACTGGATGTGACGAACAATATATTTCATAACGTAGGATATATTCCACAAGATTCCGGTTCAAGCCAGGCTGTATTTGAATTGGAGGCGATTACTCAGGAACTGCTTGACTTGGGTTTTACACAATCCATCAACATATCTAATAACAGTATTTTCCTTGACACTACTCTTTTTAAAGATTATCTGAATGACACAGTAGTTGCAACCCGTTTGTTTGACCCAATTGGCCAGTCATTGATTGATGCAAATACAATTGAAGAATTCTACTTTGTGAATGTAAATTTTGAAGACCCACCTTCATCCGTATCGATCAAAAACCAGATAGATTACCAGATGGATGAGACTCTTTTAGTTGAAAATACGCCTGACTGGGTACTTCCTGCTCCACCCAATACTATTTACCATCTCGATGTACCTTTTAGCTTTAATTATGCGAATTCCGTAGCTGCATTCGGAGCAACTGACGGCAGTCAGCTTGGCGACCGGAACTGGACAGCCTCACCCTCTGTAGGTATTGCTGATTTGAAACAAAATACTAAAAGCATGCATATTTACCCAGTACCTGCTACATCAAATGTGAATGTAGAATTTTCAATTGAAAATAAAGCATTGGTTCAAGTGGAGGTTTATAATCTGAGTGGTATGAAAGTATACACTTTAATTAACGAAATGTATCCAGCTGGTTCGCATCAGGTGAATTGTGATTTTAACGGTAAATTAAACGCCGGGATTTATCTGCTACGAATGAAAGCAGGAAATAATTTAGATGCAGCTAAATTGATTGTCAGATAGTTCTATATACTTGATTACAGATAAGTCTTTAGCGGGTATTCAAAAACAAAGAAAAAATGGCTAAGGTATTTATCTGCATAAGTTCAAAGGTGATTTTGGAACTTATACTCAGAAATTTATTAAAAAAAACCATCATTAGCGGGCACTTATGTCCCGCTATTGATTGGTTTTTTATTTGGTGGTCAGAAGTAATCAATCAGTAGGCTCCAACTGAAGAAGAAAGAAATCTTGACAATGAATATCAGGAAATGGTGAAAGATTGCAGACCGATGCGCAAATAATAGATATCACCATTTATAAGGAACTAAATATAAGCTCTTAATATCGGCTAATTGCTTGTTAATAAACAGAATGATTTTGAAAATTTTCAGAAAATATGCATTTTATTTGCCAATTATTCTTTTTGGTATTATCCAATGTGATAAACCTAAGGGAGTCCTTGATCCCAATATAAACTTTCAACCGGGAGTACCGGTTCGGGTGGGGCCAGAAAAATTCAACTCCACCTTCAGTTATTACAATACAACTCCGGAAAGCCCTGATGGGGCGAAGATTTCTTACGTTAAAATCCTTTCTGCTCAAAAAGATAGATATACTAAGCTTTTGGGTGAATTGTGGATTTGTAATGCTGATTTATCCGGTCATAAAATGATTGCTGAACTGAATAATTTTCAGGTTCATAATGGTGTTAATGCACAATGGGTCGACAACAATACCATTGCATATTACGATGATGAGCATATACGAGTGGTTGACACAAAGGGTAATGAGCTTATTCCGGCTATTCAAGCTGCAGATATAGGACATGCACCATACGGCAAAAAAATACTTTATTCCCGCATTTCCGGAGAGACCAATTTTTGGACCATTTATGAATATGATATTTCTAGTGGTGAAATAACAGAAATTGCAGATGCGTCAACATTCAAGGATATTGTCAATCATTTTTCATCTGCTGATTTTTATGAAATGACGGAATGGAAACTTATACATCTCCAGTACTGCCCTGATGGCTCAAAAATTGCATTGCGGTTGGGAGTAGGTCCGGGCGGTGAAATACATAATCATCTGGTTACAATGAATAGAGGCGGAGGAGAAATCCATTTTTTTGGACCAAAACCTATGCACTTTGCATGGTATGATAATTCAAGTATAATGGGGCACGACAATCAAATTAACGATGGTATGCCTAATAATTATAGTGCAAGACGATGGTCGCTCGATACAGAATACTTAGAAACCTTGGCCGGGCCGGGAAACCATTTGGCGGCATCCTTCAGCCGGGAATTCTATGCCTCTGAATCATGGTATGGAAGTAATCCTGTCATTCTCAAAGTTTTCAGTAAAGGAAAAGCAAAACCCATTTGGCAGGATACAGTTTCGCAGGATAATATAACTATATGGGAATTGGGCAACCATGTGAATCCTTCATTTTCGAGAGATGGCAAACGGATTTACTTCCATAATAATATTGGCCCGCGTAAATCCCAGGCCTGGATGGTTGTAATACCTGACCATTCCAATTAATTATGCGCTGCAGGGTATTTAGCATAATATCATATTAAGCATAACAATTGGAATACATTGACGGCTGTCGCAAACGAGGTGGAAAACCATGTTATTTAAATAAAGGACATATGCATATGAAATACGATGAAATAAGGATAAAAATACTTTTGCTATTTATTGGGATGGGCATTTTTATTATGTCCTGTGGATTCAATAATGTGAAAGTAAAGAATAGTTCCACCCCAGAACAAATTATGCAAAGGATTCAGTTACCTACAATACCGGATAAGGATTTTAACCTATTGGATTTTGGCGCTGTAGCTGATGGAGAATTTGATTGTAAACCTGCAATCGATTCGGCAATTGTTGTGATAAGCCAAAATGGCGGGGGAAGGCTGATAATCCCCAAAGGCGATTTTTTGATTAATGGTCCCATTCACCTAGAAAGCCATATAAATTTGCACCTCGAAAAGGGGAGTAAGGTGTTTTTTAGTCAAAATCCAAACCACTATCTGCCAATGCAATTGGTGCGGTGGGAAGGTGTGGAGGTCTACAACTATTCCCCTTATATTTATGCAATTCATGAAACAGATATTGCCATTACAGGCCAGGGAACTTTTATCGGCCGGGGAGAAGGAGGTATTTCCGAGTGGCGATCCATACAAAAGCCTGATCAAAACAGGCTTCGAGATATGGGAAAGCAGTTAGTGCCTTTAAAAGAACGTCTATTTGGCGAGGGACATTATTTACGAATGTCCTTTATACAGTTAATGCATTGCACAAATATTCGGATAAGTGACATTACCATAGAGGATGTTCCTTTCTGGGTGGTTCATCCAACATATTGTAAGAGTATTACCATCAACAATATAAAGATTAACTGTACCCGCATAAATAACGATGGGGTGGATATGGATTCCTGCGAAGATGCTTTGATTGAAGATTGCACGTTTAACGCCGGTGATGATGCAATAGCCATCAAATCGGGAAGGGATAATGATGCCTGGAAGATTAACCGACCCAGTAAAAATATTGTTATTCGCAATTGTCTTGCAAAAAATGTGTTACATGGAATGGCATTTGGGAGCGAAATGTCGGGAGGGGTTGAAAATATCTATGTTAGTAATTTTATCATGAAAAATGTAAAAGAGTACGCCATACAGTTCAAATCGAATCTCGATAGAGGGGGCTATATCCGAAATG
>JAIOZM010000094.1 GCA_021740585.1 Bacteroidales bacterium | reverse complement strand
TACTATTTTTGTCATAAAGAAAACAAAATTCTTTCAACCCTAAAAGTGAATGGAACAATTAATGTTGCATAAGCTTATAGATCACTATTTATTTTATGGCTGATTCAATTAGTACTATAGATTCTCAAATAATCCAACTCTACAGGAAGATTCTGAAGAATTGCAAAATAAGCTCTGCGGAGGCTGATTTGGTTAATCTAAAACTTGCATACGATTATACCAAAGAACACTCCGGCTCCATCCAGCAGCAAATTGACAAGCCTCATATAATTAAAACACTCGAAACAGCAGACATCATATCAGGTCAGTTTGGACTTGGCACCACCAGTATCATTGCTTCTTTACTTTTTGAATTTTTGGCTGAAGGTTTGATAACAAAACAAGAAATAGCTGAGAAGTTTGGTGTGAAAATATCAGAAATCTGTGACGGACTGGCAAAGATTTCACATATTAAATCTGAAAAGTCATCCTCCCAGGGTGAAAATCTCAGAAATCTTATTCTAACACTGGCACGTGATGTAAGAGTAATCCTGGTAAAACTCGCTGAACGACTGTATTTATTAAGGAATCTTGATAATTATAAAAAAGAAGATCAGATTCAATTTGCTTCTGAGGTCAGGTATATATATTCACCTCTGGCTCACCGAATGGGTTTATACAATGTTATGTCGGAGATGGAAGATTTATGTATGAAATATCTTGAGACCGATTCATACAGAGATATTGAAACCAAGCTGCAAAATACCAGGGCTGCCCGAAACAAGTTCATCAAAGAATTCATTAAACCACTTGATGAGGAATTAGCAAAAGCCGGATTAAAAGCCGAAGTTAAAGGAAGGCCGAAAGCTATTTCATCTATTTGGAGGAAGATGAAAAAGCAGAAAGTTGACTTTGAGGAAGTGTACGATAAATTTGCCATTCGGATTATATTAGATTCCAAAGCAAAAAATGAAAAATCGGATTGCTGGCGCGCCTATTCTATAGTAACGGATCAGTATAAACCAAATCCTGAGCGACTGCGCGACTGGATTTCAATGCCCAAATCCAATGGATACGAATCATTACACACTACAGTTATAGTGCCAGGTGGAAACTGGGTGGAGGTTCAAATAAGATCAAAACAAATGGATGAGATAGCTGAAAAAGGATTGGCTGCTCATTGGAAATACAAAGGGATAAAGGGCGAGGCTGTGGTGGATGAATGGCTGTCGAAAGTACGGGAAATGCTAGATAATCCCGAGAGTGATGCCCTGAATATTATTGACGACATGCGTCTTTCTTTGGATAACAAGGAAATATTCGTGTTTACACCTAAAGGTGATTTGAAAAAATTTCCGGAGGGGGCTTCCATTCTCGATTTTGCTTTCGATATTCACACTGATGTAGGGGCCAGTTGCGTTGGAGCCAAAATAAACGGATTGAACAAGCCAATACGCTATCAGCTTCAAAACGGCGATAAGATTGAAATTATAACTTCAAAAAACCAGAAAATAAATGTTGACTGGCTAAATTATGTGGTTAGTTCCAAAGCAAAATCAAAGATAAAGCTCGCCTTAAAGGAAGAAAAATTAAAGGAAGTTGAAAATGGAAAGGAAATTTTAAAGCGACGTTTTAAGAATTGGAAACTGGAATTTGGTGATCCTTTAATACGTAAATTAATAAAGCATTATAAATACAAAGATGCCTTAGACCTGTATTATAATATTTCTACTGAGAAGATTAATTTGCTTGAGATAAAGAACATTTTAACCAGCGGGCTTAAAGTTGTTGAAGGGAAAAGTATCCCCATAGTTGAAGAAGATTTAGAAAAAATTATTAAGTCAGACAAATCAGAAACATCTGATTTTCTGATCATTGACGATTCATTATCCGGGGTCGATTATCACCTGGCTAAATGCTGCAATCCGATCTTTGGAGATAAGGTTTTCGGATTTGTAACCATAAACACCGGTATTACCATTCATCGTATAAATTGTCCAAATGCACAAGAGTTAATCAGCCGTTATGGATATAGAATTGTTGCGGCCAAATGGACAGAAAGCGATAAAGACAGGCATTTCCTTGCCACTTTAAGGATTATGGGAATTGATGATATTGGTATTGTTAGCAATATCTCAGAAGTAATTTCAAAAGATCTGAAAGTAAATATGCGATCCTTTGCTATGGAATCGGGCGACGGCCTTTTTGAGGGTACCGTTCATATATTTGTTAGAGATACAGTGCATTTAGACGTCTTAGTTCGAAAACTTGGAAAGGTAAAAGGAGTTATGTCAGTGAAAAGGTTGAGCTGACATCAGCTTTAATCAAAATCAATCATTGCTTTCATAACACCATCTTTGTAACCGGCCACTAAATCAAAGGCCGCCTTGGTATCTGCAAAAGGGAATCGGTGTGTCGGCATTAAGCTAACATCAATCTGTCCGTCTGTCATCATTTCCAGAGCCGGCAAAACACAATCGACCTGCCTTCTCACATTAATAATATTTATTTCTTTTCTTCGGATAGAATCTGCAGAAAAAGACCAGCGATCGAATTCCGGAATACCAATAATCATCAATTTCCCTCCAGGCTTAAGCAAATCTACCGCATTATCTATTGCCTCCTGCTGACCGCAACATTCAAAGACAATATCAAGCATTTTAGGCTCTTTAGCGATTATGGAAGAAACAACATTTTCATTATCAGGATTTATAGCAGAAACAGCACCGAGTTTTAAAGCTATTTCGTTTCTTTCTTTTATTTTATCGCTTACATAAATATTTTCTGCTCCATGTTGTTTTGCTGCCAGCATTACGCTCATTCCAATTGGGCCAAAGCCAAGTATTCCAATACTTTTTCCTTTAGACTGACCAGATTGCTTAACTGCATATACTCCAATAGCAAGGGGTTCAGAAATTGCGGCCTGATCATAGCTCAGCTCATCAGATATTCGTATACAAGAACTCTCCGGCATTAGGATGTATTCACTTAAACATCCGGCTGCTTGTCCCGGACAGCCTAAAAATTTTAAATTTCTACACGTATGATGGCGGCCTTCAAGACATTGATCACATTCAAAACATGGCATAGCAGGCTCAATGGCAATTCTATCCCCTGGTTTTAAGCTCCTAACAGCCGGTCCGATTTTCTCAACTTGCCCTGCGCCTTCGTGTCCAACAGGAAAAGGATAATTCACTATTTGGTCGCCAATTCTTCCTGTGTTATAGTAATGAACATCAGATCCACATACACCCAGCCTTTTCATTTTTATCAAAACATCTGTATCATTTATAATCAATGGTGTTGGGATTTCCTTCATCTCCATTTGTCTTATGCCGGTAAGCATTATTGCTTTCATAGAATAGTGTTTTTAGAATGATAAAGATAGGTATTGAATAGGATTTTTATCATAAAAGAAAAACTGAATTTTAAAGGTTTGTTTGTGGTGGAAGAATACCACAGAGGCACGGATTACAAGGAGAGACAAAGAGTTATAATTTTAGCGGTTCCTGGAAGCATTCTGTGAAGATTATTATAATTACCATGTTAATTAGATTGAAATCTCAAATTTTCTCCGTGTTTCTCAATGTAATCCGTGCCTCCGTGGTATTCTTTTAGATTCTGAAGTAACAAATTTATAAGACTATAAAATTTATTTCAAGTCATTATTAATATTATACTTAAATTTGTTTTTTCAATCTTATAAAATTTTCAATGAAATTTCTTGAACAATTAAAAAAATATACTGAAGTAGTAACCGACACAGGCGATTTTGAAAGCATTCAACAATTTAAACCCATTGACGCAACTACAAATCCGTCTCTTATTTTTGCTGCAGCACAGCAAAATCAATACCAGCATTTAGTGCAGGATGCCATTTTGAGTGGAAAAGGGATAAAAAATATTGAAATAAACTGAATGAAAAAAACTTCAGGTGGATGCATAATGAGGATGAAATGGCCAATGGTAAAGTATCGGATGGAATCCGCAGGTTTAATGCAGATATGAATGAACTAAAGAAACTGATCTCAGAATTGATATAATTATTTTATGATACAAGACGAAATAAAAAGCCTGCTTGAAAAAGAAGCAGCTGCAATACTCAATATTCCCTTAAATGGTGGTTTTGAAGAGGCTGTAAACATTATTTATAATTCGGTTCACATTAAGGGTGGCAGGTTAATTGCCAGTGGGATGGGCAAGGCCGGGCAAATTGCTGCAAATATTGCAACCACCTTAAGCTCAACAGGAACACCTTCAACATTCATCCACCCTGCTGAAGCTCAACACGGTGACCTTGGTATGTTAAAGCAAAATGATGTTTTGCTGGTGCTTTCAAATTCGGGTAAAACAAGAGAAATTATTGAGCTCATACAGCTGGTTCATAATTTACATGAACAAATTCCCTTTGTGCTTATAACCGGGAATCCGGATTCAACCCTACCTGCACTTTGTGATGCTGTTATTTTTACCGGAAATCCTCCTGAGGTATGTGCACTTGGACTTACACCTACCACTTCAACAACCACTATGACTGTAATCGGGGACGTTCTGGTGGTTTTACTTATGAAGAAAATTAAATTCAATGCAGCCGATTATGCTAAACGGCACCACGGTGGGTATCTGGGAGATATGTCAAGAAAAAAAGCTTTAAGTGATGAGAATTAACATTGAAGAATCGGCGGGATTAATTATAGACATTCAGGAAAAACTATTTCCTCATATTGCTGACCATGATCAATTGGCTGTTAATACCGGGATTTTGATCGAAGGACTTAAAATACTTGAAGTTCCAATAGTGGTTACAGAGCAGTACGTAAAAGGACTTGGATCTACAATCCCTTCAATATCAACGCTTCTGAAAGAGAATAAAGCTTTTGAAAAGATGAGCTTCTCGTGTTGCGATGAATTTTCATTCAGCAAAGAACTTGAACAGCTTAATAAGAAGTATATTATAATTGCAGGGATTGAATCACATGTATGTGTATTGCAAACAGCTATTGATCTCATGAAAAAGGGATATCAGGCGGTGGTTATTGAAGATTGTGTTTCTTCCAGACGCATAAATGATAAAAATATTTCCATAGCAAGAATGAGACAGGAAGGTGTTATAATAAGTACTTACGAGTCAATTTTATTTGAGTTAACCAAAGTCAGCGGGAATGAAAAATTCAAGGCAATCTCAAAATTGGTAAAATAAATATCTATATGGGAAAAGTATTTGGCATAGGAGAAACTGTTTTGGACATTATTTTCAAGGATGGAAAACCTATGAAAGCCACGGCTGGCGGCTCAACACTTAATGCGCTTATAAGCCTGGGGCGGTTGGGTGTTGATGTTTCATTTATTTCTGAATACGGTACTGATGAGGTTGGAAATCTGATTGATACCTTTATAAAGGAAAATCAGGTAAATACTGATAATGTGGTAAGGCTTAAAGATAAAAAATCGTCATTAGCTCTGGCCTTTCTCGACAAAAATAATGAAGCCAGTTATAGTTTCTATAAAGATAATTCTGAAGAAAGACTTTTGGATAAGGAAATTGATTTTACAGATGAAGATGTCTTTCTTTTCGGCAGTTTTTTTTCAATATCTAAAAATTCGAGAAAATACCTGATTCATTTGCTCACTCAGGCTAATGATTCCCGAACCACTGTTATTTATGACCCTAACTTCAGGAAGCCACATCTTAAGGATCTGGATGAACTGCTTCCTCTGATTAAAGAAAACATTAGTTATGCCGATATAGTCAGAGGCTCGGATGAAGATTTTTACACCATTTTTGGGGCTAATTCTGCAGAGCAGGCCTATAAGCATATTCTCGAAAACGGTTGTTCAAATTTAATATACACCGCCAACAGAAACCAGGTAGTTATTCTTGCTCCGGGTGTAAGCCTTTGGCTGGATGTAAATCCCATTAGTACCATCAGCACTATTGGGGCAGGTGACAGTTTTAATGCCGGAATAATTTGGACATTGATTAGAGAGGAGCTTTTTAAAAGAGATCTGGAACAACTACCCTTAAATATCTGGCAAAAAATTGGGGAGTCAGGCATCGCTTTTTCAGCGAATGTATGCAAGAGTGATGAGAATTATATTTCGGTTGAATTTGCTGTTGATTTATTGCAGTAATATTATTACTGTGTATTAGTCTGCATGAAATATTCGATTACAGCATTCCCCGTTTCTATAAATTCATCTTTTAATGCTAACCTGAATCTTCCGTTTTTTTCAACATAACCATCCTGTGATTTTGCCCGGTAATACTGATTTGCAGCAATAACACAAGCCGCTTCAAATGCTACCCTCCTCAAATACTCATCGAGAACAACTCCATCTTTGGAAGATACCCTTAATGGGATCATATTTGAAGTGTTATGACCGGTTCCAAAACTTACAATATAGTTTCTGTTATGAAAAAATCGCACGAACTCCCGTACTCTGACAAAATCATTTCTGGCAGGAATAAGCTCCAAAGAATAAATGTTCTTAGATGATAATTCCTTATGCAACTGTTCAATGTCCTTTTCAAACTCTGAATAATTGCCCTCCTCATAATCAAGCAAAACCTTGTACGTAGGTATTCCACCAGAATCAAGAATTATTTTGACGATATCATCCAACTCCAGTATTGCTTTTAAATCCTCCTTAAGGTTTGCTATGCCGCCGGAGCTAAATAATTGAGTTGTAATTTCACTTTCTGCAGCAGCATGATTATTGAAATTAACTTTCGATTCATTTCCCCCATATATTCGTACAAGTATAGTATTCCTGGCTTCTTCATTTGGGTACTTTTTCAAAATTGCCTCGCGCACAGCCCTTGCAATATGCCCTACCCTGAGGGTACCTAATGTATATTTCCCATATATATAATCTTTATTAAGCTCCAGATCAGCATCAATACTTTTCAGGTGTTTTGACACAAGTTCCAGCATTAATTCAGCCTGACCCGCACTTTCACTAATAAGTGTATTAATCTTTTTTGCTGAATTTCCTGTACTATTCACCGGATAATCCAATCCTTTACCACTTACATATATCCTTCCCGGATGAACAGGGTCATTGATAGTGATTCCTGCTTTTTGAGCGGATCGTATAAGACCTGTAAATTCAATATTGAAGCATGGAAATAATCGATATTCAAGACATAATTCATTAAATTCTTCAAAACCTGAAAAAGTATTTAAATCATTGATTCCTAAAACACTTACCTTTTCCTTTTTTGCAAGTTCAAAAATCTGATTTATACTGGTGAAAGCACTGAATGAATATGGAGTATGAAAATGATTGTTAACATGATAAATAATATTGCTCCCGTTCATACTATACCATTCCAGTATGGCATCTTTTTCCGGATAGTTTTTAAATATACTATGGGTCATGAATATTTGTCTAATGAAATTGAATTAATAATAAGGCATATGCCAATGGTTAAAATAATGCTTCAAGAAAGAAATTCTCCTGGTAAAAATAATCGACTTTCAAATTCATTGCAAGCTTAGCGAAGCATTCTTTTCAAGTTTGGGGAAAATGAGCTTTCAAAAATGATAAAGTTATAAAAATAGTCCAATATTTAATTATCCTTACACATGCAAGAAAACACGAAGAGGATTCCGGAACAAAAAATTATCCAGGTCTGATTAGTTTATTAACCAGTTCAAAGCAGCTTCACGAGTAGAAAAAGGCCTAATTTTAAGATTTGGAAAATCATTTTGAGCTAATGTTGGAAAAACAATAATCTCCGGTTTTAATGAAATAACAGCCAGTTTAACTTTAGATAAATTAAGGAGCTTTTCGTTTAAAAACTTGAGCAAGATGTAAATTTCGTCAAGTTCCATGGTAAGCTCAGCCTTTGTGAAGTCGTTTAATACACCATTAATAGTGCTAAAATCAACATTTTCAAATAGTTCATTCCACGAATCAATATTATCCTGTAAATTAATTTTACCACAAAAACATCGATTAATAATCTTATTTTCCTGATCAATGCTATATTCAACTCTTTTTTCCATCATCCAACTTAAAATTCAAATATACAGACTAAACCAGAATTTTTGAATATTGTTCATAAATTCCATAGTAATAAGTTCTGCATTATAATGTTAAGTATTATTTGGTTATGTTGCCCTTTTTGCTTTTGTAAATAACAAATATGAGCCATTCAGGCAGAAATGACATTCAGATAATCTTTTTTATGCAAAAATTTATTCGCAAAATGTTTTGTCCTCAAATTCATAAAAAACTATCTTTAACATTAAATATAAGCTGATGCAGTCAAAATATTACTACCCTACTCTCTTCCTGGCCCTGCTATTTGCAACTGCCTATATTTATGATTATCATAACATTCTTTTCAAACCATCACAATCCATCCATCAATGGAGGCAAACTGATGGGATATCCATTTCCCGCAATTATTTTCTTGAAGGGATGGATTTTTTTAAGCCACAAACACATAATTTAACCTCCGATAATGGAACAACAGCTTTCTCTGCTACTTCGGAAACCCCTATTCTAAACTATTTCATTGCAATACTTTACAAGATTTTTGGCTATCATGAATTTTTCTTCCGGCTAATAAATATGATTGTATATTTTACCGGATTATTTTATTTATTCAAAGCATTGAGCTTATTCTTTAAAGATAGATTTTGGCCTGTCTTTATATCATTTCTCGCCTTTACTTCTCCTGTTTTGGTCTATTATGCCAATAATTTTCTGCCGAATACCACTGCCCTTTCCTTTGCCTTTATTGCCTTATACTTTTTTTCTAAATTTTACCTTTATTAAGTCAACAGAGATCTGTATTGGATGTTTTTCTGGTTTTTTATGGCAGGATCACTTAAAATCACTGCTCTTATTAGTTTTGTTGCCATTGGAGGAATCTTCTTTTTTGAATGGACAGGATGGATAAAATTTGAAAAAGAAAGAATATTTAAAAATCCGGGAATCTTTATTCTTCTGAGTATATTAAGCATGGGACTTGTTTTTTCCTGGGTATTTTACGCCAGTCATTATAATACTATTCATGAAAGCAACTACTTTTCCACTACCGTTTTTCCTATTTGGAAATTAGATTCAGAAGGCATAAAAAATATTTTCAAGGGTGTAAAAGAAAATTGGTTCTCAGAGTATTTTCATTTTAGCATTTATATACTAATGGCTTTATCTCTGGCTTATTTTATAGTTTTCATGAAAAAATTTAAAATAATAAGCCGGGTATTTATCATAGTATTATTTGGCGTGGGGATAGCATATATATTATTGCAATATAGTTTGCTGAAAGATCATGATTATTATATGACCAATATTTTCATTTTTCCTGTTATTTTGATTAGTATAACACTACTGAATCTGCAAAATCGCCATCCTGAGATTCTAAATTCAATCCTGTTTAAGATTGCTTTTGGTATTTTGCTCATTACAAATATCTTTTACACAAAAAACCATCTCGATTTCAGATATAATAATCAGGGAAATATTGAAAAACTAAACAGTCCCTATTATTCAATTACACCTTATTTAAGGGAGATAGGTATTTCGCGGAACGACAAAGTTATTTGTCTGCCCGGAGGAAGTCATATTAACCTGGTTCTGATGGATCAGAAAGGATGGACGCAATGGACTGATCATAAATTATACAGGGCAAAGGCATACCAGTACAATACCGATGAAGAGGGTATAAACAAATGTATTCAGAATGGCGCAAAATATTTAATCATTAATAGTGTTGAAGACCTTTATCACAGTCCTTTTCTGCATCGCTTCACGAATAATCTGGTAGGAAAATACCGCGATGTCCTTATCTTTAATCTGGAGGACCGGGATATTAAGAATTTCAATATAAATGAGAGAAAAGTAGAAGATATTTTTTATTGCAATGCTGAGACGATAAGTACTGATATGACCTCTTTTTATTCACCCGACTCTAGTAAATTATTTCAAAATGCTTCAACACAAAGCTCTGATTATGCTCATTCCGGTGTATTTTCGGTTTGTTTGAATTCAAATAATCCTTATGGGATGACCTTTAGTATCGATAGTGTAAAATTTCGTGAAAGCCTTCAATTAAGTAGTTGGATACTTGGGCCTTCAAAAAATGCCTGCATCATAGTGTCGGCAGAAAATCCCGGGAAATTTTATAAAAGCCTGCCTGCTGGAACCACACAAAATATCGAGGAATGGAGGAAATTAGAATTTGAACTGTTTATTCCGGAAGAAATGCATATGCAAAGTATTAAGATTTACCTTTACAATCCCTCTGAGCAAAATATATATTTTGATGATTTAGAAGTCGTTCAGTTCCGCAGTTTAAGTCCGTAGATAAAGTAACATCCTCCTCCAACATCAAATAAATGTAGAATGGAAAAACGTGATTACTTAATGATGCAGTTCGAGCAACTTGGAATAGTCCTGGCTGCCCTTCTGGGATTCAAAGAAACCGGAGAATACAAAAAAGCCCTGGAAATTATTTCTGAATCATATACTGAAATACCCGGTTTTAATCCGGAGACCCTCAAAATTCCTGATCCACAACAATTCCTTGCCCTCCAACTTCTTGAAATACCAGTTTCATTTCAAAAACTCAATCTTATTGCAAATTTTATCTATGAAGAAGGTGATTTTCAGTTTCTTGCAGGAAATGCTTCTGAAGCCATAAATCAATTTAAAAAAGCTTTGGTGATTTATCATTATTTGAATGTAAATGAAAAAATTTATTCATTTGAGCGCCAGGAAAAAATTACCAAAATGAATAGTATTATAGATAAAAACCTGTAAGCCTAGTATTTCATAATTGGTCTACCAGTTTTTGGTAGTGATGTTTTTTTTTCTATCTTTGGGTAAAAAATACTCCTATTTTAGCATGCAAAACACTAATATAAAAACAAATACAGCTTTATTATTTACTGAAAAATACACCTGAAGAACTTGTAACTACTGAATTAATTAAAACTAAAATGAAAGAAAACAAAAACAAAAACCAATTTCTCCGGAAATACATGTGGTTGGTACTTTTGCTCAGCTTTGCCACACCGGGTTTATTCGCCCAGATTACTGTAAGCGGAACAGTAACTGATGTAAATGGTGACTTTCTGATTGGGGTAAACATTAAAGTACTGGGAACCAGTTCCGGTACCATTACCAATCTGGATGGAGAATATTCTATACGGGTTCCAAACGAGCAATCGATTTTAGAATTTACCTACATCGGGTTTAAGCCGGTTGAGAAACTTGTGGAAAACAATACCATAATTAATATAGTTCTGCAGGAGGATTTGCTCCAAATTGATGAATTAGTGGTAGTAGCCTATGGAACGCAAAAGAAATCGCACTTAACCGGAGCCATTGCTACCATTAAAAATGAGAAATTAGACGAAATCCCTGTATCGAGAGTCGATCAGGCCCTGATGGGGAAATTAGCCGGAGTTCAGATTTTAAATCTAGATCCTGAAGCAGGTGGTGCTCCCACTATCAGGGTTCGTGGGATGGGATCAATTAGTGCAAACAAAGAGCCATTGGTTGTGGTGGATGGTTTTCCAATCGCCGACGGTCTGTCGATGGTTAGCATGGGCGATGTGGAGTCTATTGAGGTATTAAAAGATGCCGCCTCATCTGCTCTGTACGGTTCACGTGCCGCCGGAGGTGTTATATTGATTACCACCAAGAGTGGAAGTGACAAGAAGACAAAGTACAATTTTAAAATGTATACAGGTATTAGCAATCCTCTGAAATTACCCGATATGATGAGCACGGAGGAGTATGTTGAATTACTTAACAGCGAGGCACAACTTCGATATCTTGATCCTGCTGTTGACGGTATTGTGTCATCTACAATGGCCTTCAATAAGACTACCAATCCTGAGAGAGCCGGTTATTTAATATCAAAGTATATGCTCGATGAACCAACCAATTGGCTCGATGAAGCTTTAAGAAATTATGGCGCCATGAAAAGCTATCAATTGAGCGCTTCAGGTGGAGATAAAACTAAGCAATACTATATTTCAGGGAATTACAATTCTGAAGATGCTGTAATGAAAAACTCAAGTTACAACAAATTCAGTATGAGAACGAAAGTTGATTATAAATTAACCGACAGGGTTTCTGTAGGTATTAACTTTAATCCCACTTATAGCAAAAGAGAGAGGCCTTCAGTAAACCTTACTGACTATATGCGCTTCCCGTCATGGATGCCCATCCGTCATAACGAAGCTACTGCAGCAATGACAGGAAAAATTGTTGGAGATTATGCTCAGGTTTCCGATTTTGCAGCAACAAGTATTAGTGGCATTGGAGCTGACGGAGAGATCTGGAATATGGTAGGTGAAAGCCCATGGACATCCAGCAACCAAACGCCGGTTTCAATTCGCGAACGCATTTCCCGAATTGATGATTCTTACCGGGTGCAAACCAATTCATATTTAGCCATAGATATTTTACCAGGTCTTCAGTTTAAAACTTCAAACGGAGTCTATTTTTCGTATGCAGAAGATAACAGGGCTGAGCAAACTGAAGGAAACAAAGCGGGATTACCAAATAAATTAACCAGGCAGATGTGGCTTGAAACTGAATTATTATCTGAAAATCTTTTAACTTATACTATCACAAAGGAGCAACATGAAATAAGTGCACTCGCCGGTTACACATTGCAAAAGTCAAACTCCAGATATAATCAGATAGTGGCAACAGGATTTCCCGATGAAGAACGACTTTCATTTAATATGGCTACTGATTTAATAAAAAACACTTCTGACATTGATGGGGTTACATCTTATTACATTTCGGAAGCCCTTATGTCGGTTCTCGGAAGAGTTACCTATGCCTACGCAGGTAAATATCTGACTTCATTAAGCTTACGATCTGATGGAAGCACCAAGTTTTCCAAAGGTCACCAATGGGGAGTTTTCCCCTCAGGATCAGTTGGATGGAGGGCTTCAGAAGAAGACTTTTTAAAAGATTCAGATGTATTATCGAATCTGAAATTCAGAGCAAGTTATGGTGTAACCGGGAATAATGAAATTCCTGAATACTCTTATATGAATACAGTAACCACCATCGACTATGTTACAGGTGAAGGTAACGGTAACCTTGTGTCGGGGATGTCATCTACAGATGCTGCTTTGGGTAATCCCGATATAACATGGGAACAACTGGGAGAAACTAATTTTGGAATTGATGCAGGATTCCTAAATAACAGAATTAATGCTTCTCTGGAATACTACAATTCCAATACCATTCAACTTTTACTTAGACAACCTGCTATGTATATAACCGGACATCAATCGTATTGGAATAATATAGGCACTGTAAATAATAAAGGTGTTGAATTAGAATTTAAAACAACAATTATTGATAAAAACGATTTTACCTGGATTGCTACCGGAAACTTTTCAACCAACAAAAATACACTCATAAATTATGGTAATAAGGAGACCGAGGACAATTTTGGAGAAAGAAATGAAGTATACCGGGCTGAAATAGGTGAAGAAGCCATTCAGTTTTACGGATATAAAACGGATGGTGTTTACACCACTTTCGAGGAAGTAGAAGAAGCGTTGTCGATGGTTGATGAAAATGGAGATCCGTTTACCTGGACATTGTTTTCACCAATTATTGGTGGTCTGAAAGTTGTAAATACTGATGGAAATAACACCTTGGATACCGACGACAGACAAGTAATTGGCAGTCCATTCCCCGATTTTACCTGGGGTATCAGCAATTCGCTTACCTATAAAGATTTTGATCTCAGCTTTTTATTCCAGGGCGTTCAGGGTGGAGAACTCGTTAATGGAAATATTTATTATAACGAGCAATTGCGCATGAACAAGGCTTATACTGAAAATCGCTTCGTAAGTCCAATGTTTCCCGGTGATGGCCAAACCGTATATTCAAATACAACAGCCGGAACCCTGATACTGTTAACCGATTACACTGTGGAGAGTGCATCTTATGCGGCACTACGCGATTTCTCCTTTGGATACACCCTTCCACGCAGCCTTATAAATAAAATTGGCGTTACCAGCCTAAGAGCCTATTTCTCTGCTCAAAATTTGATTTATATCATGGCATCCGACTACAGAGGTGTTAATCCTGAAGCTCGAAATACAAGTAGTAAATATAATAACCCTTTAATCGATGGTTATCAAAGAGGTGTATTTCCTTTGGACAGAACTTTTACATTGGGAATTGATCTAACATTTTAGTTTGAAATAAAATAAACAGGATTATGAAAAAAACAATATATATTTTAATCGCCCTCACCGGAATGGTATTTTTTTCCGGCTGTGAGGATTTCTTAACCGATAAACCAGAATCGGTTTTGACACAAGTTGATTTTTACAACAACATGACTCGTATTAATCAGGGTGTTCTGGGATGTTATGCCGGAATGACCAAAGTAATGAACGATGAATGGATGCATACCGAATTGAGAAGCGATAATACCTGCGTTTCTTCCACAGGATCGAGTTCAAATGTAAGAGCCTATTTAACAAGTTTTGCGCATTTTTCACTCATACCAAGTGAACCTATACTGTTGGATTACTGGTATAATACATTCCAGAATATTTCCAGCATTAATGCCATTTTACCCTCTGTAATGACCAATGAATACATTACCCTTGAAACCCAAAGGGCACAATTAGAATCTGAATTAAGATTTATAAGAGCATATCATTATTTACAATTGGTAAATCTTTTTGGCGATATGTTTAAAATAACCACTGTTATAGGTCCTAATGAGGCAAAACGTCTTGTACGCTCCCCTGTTGAAGAAATTTATAATGAGATTATTATACCGGATTTACTAATTGCATCGGAAGGTGCACCTGAATCATACCCCAGCAGTGATGTAGGCCGGGTAACAAAATGGGCTGCAAAAGGATTGTTGGCGAAAAGTTATATGATGAAGGGCGGATTGGAAAACCTGGCGCTGGCTAAACCCCTGTTAGAGGAAGTTTTAGCGGAAGGAAGTCTGGGTCTGGTCGATAACTTTGCAGACCTCTTTGATCCCTCGAAGGAAATGAATGACCAAACAAGAAAAGAGGTGCTCTTTGCAGTACGATATAAAGGAGGCGGTTTGGGTATAGGGTCCCCTTTCTGGGAATATTTTGCTCCTGAAAGTTCTGCCAATAAATATTTGGCAGTTGGTTCTCCCGATGGTAACAATAATCCAACCCTTGAAATCAGGGCACTCTTTGAAAAAGATTCTTTGGATTCCAGAAGCGATGCTAGTTATGGTGTATATGAAAGATCTGCAACCAGAATCTATCCATATGTAGCAAAATATATTGATGAAAATATCTCGCAAGCCCTTCAGGCAGAAAACGATTGGATCATACTTCGCTATGCTGATATAGTTTTACTTTACGCTGAAGTCCTTGCCCAGGATGGAAACTTTGCCATTGCACACAATCAGGTTAACAAAGTCAGAGAAAGAGCCGGAGTTCAGGATATGGCCGCATTTACTTCTGAAAAAATGGCTCTGGATTCTGTATATCAGGAACGCAGACTGGAACTGGCTTTCGAAAATCATCGCTGGTTCGATTTACTCCGTATGGCAGATTCATACAACGATGAAAACAAGCCCATGGATATTCTGATACAACATACTTTCCATACCGATTCTATTCTTTATTCTTCATTTAATCCCCTACCTGTCCCTGTTGAGACTAATTATGTAAAAGAACGTTTATTATTACCTATTCCACAATCGGAAATAGACACTAATAATGAAATTAAAATTCCTCAAAATGACGGTTATTAATCAGCAAAAACATTTAAACATGAAATTCATAAAAAATAATACAACAACCCTCCTGTTCAGCCTGCTAATTTTGGCTGTTATTGGGTTCAGTTCCTGCAGTCAGGATGATGAAGTAGAAGTAGTACTTAAAACAACAGAGGAGTATAAAGCCGATTTAAGCGCTATAATTTCCATAGAAAAACCAAAAGTTGAAAACGTTCAGGTTGGATACGATAAAGGAAATTTTAAAGATTCCTTATACTATTTCGATTATAAGTTTGAATATATGTTTGCTCTAATTTCTGCGGAAGCTGTTTTGGCTAAAACAGACCTCACTATTGCAGATATTGTTCTAGCTAATAATTCACTGGCTTCTCCGGGAAAAAAGTTTAATGATATGTTATGGATATCAGACCGTAGACCCATTCATGAACTTATTGTTTATTGCGATACCTTAAGAGTACATACTCCTGAAGGCACTGAACCCGGTATGGTGCCTGCAGAGCCCAGAAATCAGTTTATTGCTGCCATAAGCAAAGCAAAATCTGTAAGGGGTTCCTCTGCCACCATCGACAGACAGGTTGCTGCAGCAGTTATTGAACTGAATGGAGAATTGGAACTATTTGAAGAAGCAATTATTAAATAGCAACAGATAATTGCTTTATTAGAATATATTACTTATTTTTGGTCGACCAGTTAATTGGCCGACCAGAATTAATAATTGGATTATCATCTAATTTTGGGAATTGACGCAAAAAAAAAGAACCCTAAAACTATAATTCATATTACACTAGTATATTATTTTTCTAAACAATCTAATTTAAACATTAAAACAAAAATTATGAGAAAAACAGTTTTACTTTTTATTATGATGGTCGCTGCCGTGACTATGAATGCTCAGGTTTTTTATGAGTATTTTGAGAATGCTACTTCCGGAATGAATCTGGAAGATTATAACGATTGGTACGTTAGCTTTAAAAGTTCTGACGCATTAGGTGTAAGTCCTATCATTGAAGGCGAAACCTTATTTTATGATGGCTATATAGGAAGCGATATAGGAAAAGTTGCCGTACTTGACTCTTTAGTGGGAAAAGAATCTGACACCCAGCGTATTTCTACTCACGTTGTTAAAATTGGTCAAGACACTTTAGTCCCAATAGTTGGAGAAACAATGTACGCTGCTTTTATTGTGAGTATATTACCAAACAGCAAAACTAGTTATCGTGATTTCTTTACATGGGAAGCATCAACAGGAAGTAGTTTTACAAGGGGTCGTGTTTTTGCTAAAGTATCTAATGCGAATACTGATCTGAACTTTGCCGTTTCTAAAAATTCAAGTTCTGCAGGCGTTTATATTGAATCTGATTTAATGGTAGGCGGTGTTGGTGTCTATCATTTATTAGTACTTGCCTACGAAGTAATTGAAGGTGATGCCAATGATGTGATTAAACTCTATATTAATCCTGACCCAACTAAACCAGCCGCTGAACAAACGTAAGCCTTCGGCCTCCTACATATTGAGCTGAAAGAACAGGATCTGTATCTTGCGCGCTAAAAAGTGTATGGAAAAAGAATCCAGATTTCGTGAACTGATAAGTCTGCAACAGGACTCCGGGTTAACGGTAAGAGAATT
>JAIOZM010000093.1 GCA_021740585.1 Bacteroidales bacterium | reverse complement strand
ATTTTAACTTGTCTCTTTCGGGGGATTTCGCTCCGGCTACGCCTTCACTTCATCCCCCGAAAGAGAGTGTATCAACAAATTTAACAATTATGTCAAAGAACTTTATCTACATCCCATTGCCATATGGCACAAATATAGGAGAGGGAATGCTTCCAGGCGTATCTATCAACCCCCTCTATTCTCTTGCCTTTCATCCTTTGAGAGGGAATGCCCCTCAGCTTATTTATCAACTCCTTCTTTGCTCTTGCCTTTCCCCTATAGGGGGGAGGTTGGAGGGGGGTATTATCTTCTCACCCATTTCACAGCATCTGCTACTACTCTTTTGCCGCTTATTCTGTTTGAGAGTTCAATTTTTGCAGTATCTCCCGGAAAATGGAAGGCTCCAAGTTTGTTCCAACCTTCCTCAACATTTCTTAGTGGGTATTCTACATCCTCAGTACCTTCATTGGAAGAGATTACATAGTTATACACTGATTTTGAATCAGCGAATGATGGTCCGCCTCCTCCCGGCCCACCCCTCCCTGGCCCACCTCCCTGGCCTTCTTCTCTTCTCCGGTTGCCGGCTTCAGTCATTGCTGAAGTGGGTATATACACATATACGTCGTAAAAGCCGGCTGAGGGCAGTATAGTTGTCCAGCTTGCCACATTACCACCATCTCCGTTCCTTGAGACAAGGGCAGACCGAATTGTTTTACCATAAAAAGCTGAATGTGCAACCGGAGTCCATTGGTGAGGAGTTCTGTCTGATCGCATTTCAGCATAGAATACTTTTTTACGGTTTTTCTTTTTTGAGTCGATGTATTGTTTTAATTTACTTTCGTTTGAAAAAGAGAATGAAGAGAATCCCGGATCCTCGTTATCAACAACATATTCACCCTCGTAATTCATACTAAAACTATCTTCAGAAATTTTTTCATACTCTTCGATTTCAACGTTTTCAACCACGGTGGGTGATCTTAGGAAATTACCGAAACTGGATGGAATATTACCCGAAATAAGTGTATTTACTGTCATCATACGAGGTTGATCAAACAAAGCAATCTGTATGTCCTTGGTTATACCGGGATCAAGTTCATAAAGCCTTTGTTCGGGGGTGTCGAAACCACCGGCCACACGCATAGATACATCCACCAATCCTTTTGCCTCTCCAGTGTTTCGAAGGCGGAATTTTATCAGGTAAACCTCCCCGAAATCGTCTCTTGTTTGCAAATATTCAGGGGTACTCATAATAAAACTTGGAATCTTACCCGTAGTATTTAGGGTCTCAAAATAGGGTTCTATTTCAACCTGAAATTCCTCATAGAAATCTTTTGAGAACTGATCAAAAGTTATTTCCCTGAAAGCGTTATTTTCCAGATAGTAGTATAGGAAATTATCAAACTCACTCATTCCAACCTTGTTTTTCAGAGCCAGAAAAATAAAACTGCCGGTCTGAGAAACCAGGGCACTGCCAATGGCATTGTCCCATTCTTCGAAAATTTCGGTAATGGAATTATCCTTTAATGCCAGATTTGCTTTCTCACTATCAGTCATCCCACCTACAAAGGTTTGCCTCATTGATGTTGAGAAACCTTCCTTCAGATAAATTTCCATCATGGAGTTAAATAATGGATATTCAGTTGAACTAATGCCGGTAACATAACTATAATAGAGGGGGAATACTGCGAATGGATTTTTGCTGTAGTCCACACCCTGAAAGTTAATCATCCTGTCTCCTCCGCCTCTCATGCTCACTGAATTTCTGAAGAAGAGATTTTCAATACTTCGCTTAAACAGCCTTACTTCCATTTCAACCGGTGTGCGGGTCTCATTTTCTTTCTGGTTGTTTCTCTCATCAAAACGCTTATATCGTGCAAAGTCGAGGAAATCTATTCCGGCTCCTTTTTCAGGAAATAAAATCATTTCAGGCTGAATGGTTTCAATTGTTTGAATCTGTGGCCGGTCATAGGCATGAAACTGAATGGGTACTTCTACAAGATTAATCCGTTTGAAGGGGTAAAACAAATCCAGTTCATCTATCTCGTAATCATTCTTCTCATCGATTATCAGGCTTCCAATGGTATCGCTAATGTTGGTAAAGAATTCAGAAAAGAAATCATGATCAGGCAGTATATAGATATTATATTCCACCTCATCATAAATCTTGCTTCTTTTTTCATAAGGGCCCATGATAAGGGGCAGGGTGTTCAGATCTGTATCCGGAGTAAAATGGTATTCCCCATCGGAAATTTTCAGGTCTCCCGGGGCGATGGCTATAAGCCCATCATTGGGACGCACCGATAATTCGAATTTAGTAAAATCCAGATTATGAGGCATAAAAGTTTTGTGATTAAAACTAACACCTGAAACCGGATACCAAAGCATTTCAGCTGTGAGCAAAATATAATCAGGGGAGATAATTCCCGGTTTTTTATCAAGAGTAGCCACCTGAATACGTTTTAACTTTTGAAGGGTCTTTTTTGGAATATCCAGATAGGCGACAGATTCGTTCGGGATTCCTGAATAGTAAAGTCTGATGTTCAGTCTTTTTCCTTGCATAACACTCTCATCCGGAATAATCTGAAGAATTTGCTGGGTTTTGACAAACCGGATTCGTTGTCCTTTTAACATAATACTGTCGATGTGAAAACCCGGATTCAGTGATAAGATAATTGTGTCGAGCGGATTATTGTTTCGGTTTCTAAGGGAGATTTCAGAAGAAATTTGCAGATTTTTACCATTTTGTACTACTGTTATTTTGTTCGAGATAACATCAGCAACCGGCTTTGAGGCAAACTGGTTATTTAGTTTGAGGTACTCGACCCTGTTTCGGTCTTCCAGTTTATAAGAGGTAAAATAGCTAAAGCCCAGAAAAGTACCAAGTATTACAGAGCCTGCAAATCCAATTAAATTCAGGGAGTTCCACCGACCTGTCTGAGGGAGTCGGTTAAGAAAGCGAATGGTGGCAAAAATAAAACCAAGCCCCAAAAAGAAGTAGGCGAACCTGTGTAAGAGTATCCGATAAGGCTCTCCAAATCCAATAAAATCGGAATAAACCATAGGGAGGTTAAAGGCCATATAGTCGAGTGTTCCATGCATCTTATCCTTGAAGTAGAACAATGTCAATCCAATATACCCAAGTAAAATTATAAAGGTTACGGCCTGGTTTTTAATGACAATCATTAGTATAAATGATAAGCCAAGTATAAAAACCAGAGTAGGAATGTTTATCAGCAATGGATAGTAAAGATATGCCTGCCAGACTATGGGAACATCGGGACGCATAATATTAAAAACCAATGACATTGTCAGCGCTATTAGAACAAGTCCCAAAAAAAGAACCAGAATACCCAGGGTTTTTCCGATTACGTATTCGCCGTTTGTTATTGGTCTTGTATAGATAACCTCTGTAGTATCCAGTTTTTTATCGCGCTTAAGAAAATCTGAAGCCAGGAATACTGCAATGATAGCCTGAGCCACATTGATATACAATACGTTAATATAGGGAAGGTTGGCTGCTATGGCCCGGGTGGTCCACTTTATTCCTCCGTGGAATCCAAAACTTCCCATATTTATCCCAAACAGAAAAAGAAGTGAGATAATTGAGAAAATACGAAAGAACCAGCTTCGGAAAAGTATTTTTCTCTCATATTTAGAGACAGATGCTATGTTTTTAAAGCTGATCACAGATTCCAGTGTTGTAATTTATTTTCCATGAAATGCACATAGGCATGCTCGAGACTGGGGTGAACTCCGGTAGCTTTAAGCCCTGATGGTTTTTCTCCCACAAATTGTATTTCCCAACCGGTTCCAGATGGAATGGTTGATATTATCGGAAAATTCTCCTTCAGCTCATTGTATTGTTCCACACTAACATTCGCGTGCCACACATAACCCTTAGCACTTTCAACCAGTTTATCGGGGGCGTCATTATAAACTAATTCTCCTTCATTGAGCAGAGCCATTTGGTTACAGGTACTGGAGATGTCACCAACAATATGGGTCGATAATATTATGATGGTGTCTGTGTGACTGAGATCAGACAGGAGGTTTCTGAATCTGATTCTTTCTTCGGGATCCAGTCCGGTGGTAGGTTCATCAACAATGATAATGGATGGACTTGAGATCAGTGCCTGGGCAATTCCCAGTCGTCGTTTCATCCCACCCGACAGTTTGTTGGCCATTCGGTTCCTGACATCAAAAAGGCCTACATCATGTAACATTTTTTCAACCCGCTCACGACGTTCTTTCCTTGAATTCATACCTGCCAGCCGGGCAGCATAGTCAAGAAATTCCCACGACCGAAGAGCTGCAAAAAACCGAAAGTCCTGAGGCAGGTAGCCCAGCATCTTACGAACTTCTTCCCTCTGCTTATTGATGTTTTTCCCATTAATGAGAATCTCTCCGGAACTGGGTTGCATCAAGGTAACCAGAATCCGCATCAGAGTTGATTTTCCAGCTCCATTCGGCCCAAGAAGACCAAACATTCCTTCTCTGATGGTAAGATCAATATCATGTAAAGCCTTATGGCCGCCCGGATATACTTTACTTAGCTTTGTTATCTTGATTTCCAATTCTCTGGCTACTAATGATCAATGTGGAATAAATTAATTAACAATCCCCTTTTTAAAAATACTGAACTATTCTTGAAAAGTTCAGAAAATTAGACTCTTTCATGAGAAAAAGGTTTAATTAAAAAACAATGTTAAAGATAATTAAACTTTTACTCAGAACCATTGTCTAAGTTTCAAATTGGTGCCTTAATATATTTTATCTATTTTTATTGGTTTAGAGTTTGAAGCTAATCCTTTTACCACTCCTTAACATAAACTCATAAACGATAAAATATTGAAAAAGGTACCTAAGCTTGTTAATTGCTTTATTTTCGTTCTACCAGAATTTCTTTTAATCTTTTTAAATTATAAAAAATGAAAAACAGTATTAATTTCAGATCAACCACAATAATATTGCTTCTTGCATTGTCTGCAGTACCATTGGTAGCTCAACCACCAAGCAGGCAGGGACAAGGACAGGAACAGGGACAAAGACAGCCTGTAACTGAAGCTAGTGTTAAGGAGAGAGTAATTAAACTTTCGAAAACGCTTGAATGTACCGATGAACAACAAAAGAAGTTGCTGGAATATGAAGTGGCACAATATAAGACAGGTCAGAAAGAGCGTGAAAAATTTGCAGGCGACAGAGAAGCAATGCAAAGTTATATGCAGGAACAAAGAAAACTAAGGGAGAAAAAATATGAGGAAATCCTCACTCCTGAACAGTTAAAGAAATACAATCAAATGATGGAGGAAAGAAGGCAACAACGTCCTGAGGGAAGTCAGAGCCAGGGGGCTGAAGGACAGCGGAGTCGTGGAAGAGGAGGGGAGTAGTTCATTAGTTTTGAATGAAGCGAAAGGGATAAAGTGCAATAAAAACTGGGAATTATTTATTGATTTTAGAATTGAGCTTCACCTCAATAATTTGCATATAAATTCTAAATAGTATCCTTATGGAAAACCGAAGAAAATTTTTAAAAAAAATGGCGGGTGTTACTGCTGGTTTGGCTATACCCCTTCAGTGGAGTTTTGGAGGGGCTGTATCCAATAAGGATAAATTTGGAGAACTGTTGCCCATGCGAAAACTGGGCAGCACCGGTGAGAAGGTTACCATGCTTGGTCTTGGAGGATATCATGTGGGATGGACCACAGAGAAAGATGCGCAGGAAGTAATTGAAACAGCTATAAATGGTGGAATACGATTCTTTGATACAGCGCATAATTATCTGAAAGGAGCAAGTGAAGAAAGATATGGGAAATATCTTGTGCCCAGCTACAGAGATTCAATTTTTCTCATGACAAAAACTCAGGCTAATGATGGTAAGACTCTAATGGAAGAGTTTGACTTATCTCTCAGACGTTTAAAAACAGATTATGTAGATCTTCTTCAAATTCATTCATTACAGAATCCAAAGGATGTAACAGATAGGATTAGTAATGGAGTAATAGACGCTATTAAGGAAATTAAAAGATCAGGGAAGGCGAAATATATTGGATTTACAGGGCACTCAGATCCTGAGGCCCAGCTTCAAATGATGAAAAATAATCCTGACTTAAAAGAATTTTCTACTACACAAATGCCGATAAATGCCATTGATTTTTTAAGCGATCATAGCTTTGTTAAGAAGGTTTTGCCAGTGGCAATTGAAAATAATCTTGCGGTACTGGCAATGAAGACATTAGCAGATGGAAGATTTTTCGGAAAAAAAATTCAGGAGGAGAAAGAAAAATGGAATACCGAAAATCCCCTGATTCCAAATTTTATTGATGTTAAGGATGCTCTCAATTTTTCCTGGTCACTGCCCATAAGCGTTTTAATTACAGGAGCGGAGAACAAGGAATATCTTTTAGAAAAAATTCAAGTGGCCAGAGACTTCGTTAAACTATCAGGTGAACAAAGAGATAAAATAATAGATAAAGTTATTGATGCACCTGACAAGATAGCTATTGAGTATTACAAAAAAGTGTAAACTGAAAATGCCAACCCATACTTGCAGGGAAGGTTTTCCGGATGCAGATTGGTTTTATTTGATAGGTTCTCAATGATAAAACGTATTTTAATCCGGGATGCCCGGTATACATAGAATAAACACCTTTCCCAAAAATAATCTGGTACAAAGCAAGAGCTCTTTTCAAAGCATTTATTAAAGAGGCTGTCTTTTTGGACAGCCTCTTTAAAATAAAAATATTTTTTACTTTTCCAGATTTAATTTACTGACATAATTTTAGCCTTATCAACCGAATGAGGATAAAATTCATACCACCCTGCAAGATCTTTTTTTAGATCATCTGCAACTTCTGGCAGGGTATTAACAAGATTATTTTTTTCAGCATCATCAGAAATAATATTATACAGCTGTAGATTGCTGCCGTCAAAATCCATTAAAAGTTTATACTCTCCTTTCCTTATTGCCAGATCAGGGGCGTTTTGTCCGTTAATTCCAGGCCTGTCCGGGGGACGCATCCAAAAAAGTGATTTTGTTCTCGTTATGGCAGCTTTTCCGGAGATGGCGTCCAACATATTCTCTCCATCAAAATCGATACTATCCGCAATACTTAAGCCCGCGATTGCCCGAAATGTAAGTGGCAGATCAATACCTGCCATTACAGTTGCATCATTAACACTTCCTTCTAATTTTTCAGGAATAACAGACGGCCACCATACAATAAAAGGTTCACGGAAACCTCCCTCATAAAGTTCGGTTTTCACCCCTCTCAAATGCCCGGCTACATTTACCTCATAATCGGGACCATTATCACTTGTAAACACAATAAGGGTATTTTCCATTAGTGAGTGATTGCTCCGAATATAATCGAATAAGCGTCCCATCTGCTTATCCATTTCTTCCATAACCCCTAAAAATCTGGCTTTTGTAGAAAGATCACCTCTTAATTCCAGAGGCGGCTCCAGAGGTGTATGAATGTCGTCTGGCCAAAGATTGATGTAAAATGGCTTTTCAGCTTTTGATGCATTTTCAATAGCTTCAATGGTCCGGTCAACAAATATTTGTGTAAAGTCCTCTCGTTTTGCCCAGTGAACCGGACCTATGCCTAGTGCTGCAGACCTTCTTTCCAGGCTTCTGGTACTGTCTTTACGATTTAAAGTTTCGTAAGTGGCTAAATATCTCTCTCCCAATCCTTCAAATTGGGTGACCGATTCGTTAAAACCATATTCTCTAATTAATGGAGCATCATTTACATCCCTTCCTCCTCCCATATGCCATTTTCCGATATGGGCTGTATAATAACCGGCATTTTGCAAATCTCTCGCCACCGATGGCGCTGAAAGATCCAGATAATCTTTTATTCCTCTTTCTTCATTGTCGTCTCTGGAGCTAATATATGATGTTATTCCCCACCTGGAAGGAAACTGTCCGGTTGTTACGGCTACCCTCGATGGGGAACATATAGGTGAGTTCACATAGAATTGATTGAACCTGATTCCCTCTGCCGCTAATTGGTCGATATGGGGAGAATGAACATCATTATTTCCATAGCAACCCAGATCTCCATAACCCATATCATCGATAAAAATGAAAAGGATATTGGGCTTTTGAGTATTCTTATTTTTATGCCCAGAACATGAAACTGTAAAAAGACTTGCCAATAATACGGCAAAGAATTCCGGTCTGTAAATATTTCTTATATTTATCATAGAAATGAAATTATACAATATTGACTAAACTTAAGAAAACAGGAGTGAATTCGTTTCAATAATATCTTTTAATATATATAGTATTTTCCGTTTATTGAGATTAAGTACGGGTTTACATTTCCCTTTAATCTAAATAAAAAGGGTAATATAGTTTAGGATTGAACTAAAATAATAGTAGGCGGATTAAATTTTATATAATATTTTTACTTTTATAATTAAAATCAATAGTGTCTGGTAAAAATATAATAATGCTTCCCTTTACCCACTATAATTAATTGACCATCAACATCATTGCGAGCGCATCGCGACAAACTATAAAGGTTTTATAAGTTTTGTCGGACAACTATAATTTAAAATCTTATTAAAAATGAAAACAACAAGGAGAAAATTTTTATCATCTGTCGGATTATTGGCAGTTTCATCAATAGTCCCTTTATCGGCATTTGACTTTGGAAATAAAAAGAAACTTAGAATTGTTCTTATTGGAACAGGTGTAAGGGGAATAGATTTTTGGGGTAAACGATTGGTTGACAATTATTCGGATATTTTGGAATTTGTCGGATTATGTGATATAAATCCCGGAAGACTGGAATTTGCCCAAAAATATATAGGTGTCTCATGTCCCTTATTTGTGGATTTTGACAAAATGATCAATGAAACAAAGCCTGATTTGGTTCTCGTAGTGACAAAAGACTCAACCCATCATCAATATATTATCAAAGGACTTGATTATGGTATTGATGTGCTGACTGAAAAACCATTAACCACTGATGAAAGAAAATCTCAGGATATTATTGATGCAGAGCGAAGATCTGGGAAGAAATTGATCATTGGATTCAACTACCGCTGGAGTCCATATAATACAAAAATTAAAGAACTTTTGGCTGAAAATTCTATTGGCAAACTGGTATCCGTTGATTTTCACTGGTATCTGAATACCTATCACGGAGCTTCTTATTTCAGGAGATGGCATGGATTGAGGCAATCAAGCGGCACCCTTCTCGTTCACAAAGCAACCCATCATTTTGATCTCTTAAACTGGTGGATTAATTCTGATCCCTTCGAGGTATTTGCTTATGGAGATCTGGATTTTTATGGGAGCAATGGCCCGTTCAGGGGTGACAAATGCCGTACTTGTCCAAATAAAACCAAATGTGATTTTTACTGGGATATTACCAAGGATAAACACTTGATGAATCTGTATGTAAAAAATGAGCATCATGACAATTACATACGCGACAATTGCCTGTTCAGAGACGAGATAAATATTTACGATAAGATGTCTGCCCAGGTAAAATATATGAACAATGTGATACTTAACTATTCACTTACTACCTATTCTCCCTATGAAGGCTGGAAAGTATCATTCAATGGTACAGAAGGGAAGATTGATGCCTGGCTGGATATACCTTTTATTGATGGTTTAAACGTCGAACAGGCTGAATTACATGCAAGAGAAATGGATCAAACCGGCAAAGAAATTGTATCCAGCAATCCAATAATTCTTCATAAACTATGGAAGGAATTTGAAAAAATTGAGGTCCCCATTGAAAGGGAAGGCCATGGAGGCGGAGATAAACGATTGCATGAAAAAATATTCGTCCATCCTGATATAGCTGATCCTTATGATCGGGCAGCCGGTTTGCGCGATGGTGTAATGTCTGTATTAATTGGAATTGCTGCCAGAAATAGCATTGAATCAGGAGAAAAGGTGAGAATAGCTGAATTAACAAATATGCAGCCACGGGTAAAGAGGATGGTATAAATAATGGTGAGATTTTATTAAATCTTATGGGGCAATGTTTCTTTTACCAGGAAAGGAAGTATTGCCCCATAAAAATATTATCGCCTGTATAAATATAATTTCGGCTTTATATTATCATTTTCTTCACTCACTGTTACATATCCTGATCCATCCCTCAACCACCCTATTGCTTCGCCCTGTGGCTCTTGTATGTATGGCAATGAAGCAGCTTTTCTTGATAAAGCATCTATTACTGATTCACCTTCCTTCCTCTTCCAGTAATAAACAGTTGTAAGGTTTTTTATAAGAATTTCTGTTCCATCCGCTGAAATGTCTCCACCATTTGTCATTCTAAAGGGAAGAGTAACTTCTGATTTTATCAGATTTAATGTGTCACCGTCAATCTGGGGATAAGGCATGGTATAAATTTGAACGTTGGTTTCACGTTTAGTTACAATGTATAAATCTTTCGTAGCCGGATCTATCATTAATATTTCAGCATCACGCGGACCATCCGCATAGGTAAAAGTAAAGGCTGAAACAACATCATTCTTTAAGCTAATTCTTTGTTGCAGAACCATTGTATCAATAACCGGCTCTGGGATACGGTATATATATTTATAAGTATGTTCTTTGTCGAGATCCCCAATATCTGCAATATATATGTATATTTCTCCTTCCACAGGTCCGGGCCCAATAGCTATATCTTCGTAGTCACGACTTGTAATGCCAGCTATGCTTACCGTGGCCACTGTATATCCCTGTCTGTTTATTAGATAGACATTTTCAGCATCGCCACTATCATTATGTACCCAAAAATGCCCCGGGTTCTTTACACTGGCTGAAATACCAGATATTTCATCCAGACTACTACTCTTTATAGTGGCCAGAACAACTCCTTGATTATCAGGGAATTCTGGAGGATAAATGATTAAAGCTACATCCTTCGTAAAGTTATTTGCCTCGTCTCTCAGAGTAATTTTAATTGTATCCCCGGCAGTATTTAAGATGGTCAATAAGGCTTCTGAAGAGGAAACAGTATTTATATTGATAGATCCACTTTCATTCCATGTCCATGAATATTCAGGAACCTCAAATGCTCGGAGCGAGAATGGATATAAACTCAAACTACCTGTAGCCAGAATATTGGTGCCATTAATATCGCTTGCAAAACTGATGCCCGTTGCTCTGGAAACATAACAACGTATGGTATCTAATCCGAATAATAATGTGTCTCCCGCTTTAAAATACACTCCTGTTTCAGCTGAAGTAAAGCCTTCTGCATTAAAAGAGCCAGACAAGAATGAAGAACCGTCTGTATTTTCATTTTCTTTAATTCTAACAATTACATTGTGCTCCCCATCTCTTTTATCTGTCATATAATCGAGAAAATAGACACTATTATAAAATTCTACAATATCTGATTGAATTGTATTGACAACTTCATTCGGTTCCTCTTCATTTTGCATACGAAAATATGGACCCGGATTAGCAATCTCATTGAGTTCTGTTGAGTCGGTTGACTCTCCAAAACCAAGAACAAAAACCTTTTTGTCACGTCGGACTGATTGCAGATCTGTCAAGGTATTTACCCCTTTTGTGTCACCGCCAGTGGTGAAAACAATAAGTGATCCTTGGCTAACATTTGAAGAAGCATAAACATCCGTAAATTGATTAAGAGCATATATTACTGATCCATAAAGATTTCTGACTGGGAGATCTGTGGCCATTTTATTTATGGCTCTTTCAAGCAAATACGTGCTTGTTGTATATTTCTGATACAGTTCAATCGAATCAGAGAACATATAAACAGCCATTTTCTGATTCTCTTGCTTTGCTTTTACGAAACTCAAAGCTGCATTCTTTATTTCTTGCATTTTTTCCTTACTTCCAGCGCTATTATCTAATAATAATATTGTTTTAATTTCAGTTGAAATTTTATCCAATTTTTGCAAATGCGGGAAGGTTTCGCTGGCAAGAGTAAGCTCATTGTCCTCCATGATTTCAAAATCTCCGGCACTTAAATAATCAATTCCCCTGCCTGAAGAATCGGAAACGGAAAAAATAATATTTACAAAACATGGGGTGTTTCCTTGTAATAAATGCTGATTAAAATTGAAATATCTATTCGAAAAATTAAAGACATAACTTTTATCAGAATTAACAAAATCATATATTGTGTTTATTCTTGAAGCCGAATATCCTGAAAATTTTAGCATATCGCCCATCTTTACAAGCAAGTCAGTTGATTCATCTGAATAAGACTTCAAATGCTTTTGATCTTCAAATTTTGAATTAAGCAAACCAGCATATTCAATCTTTGGATGACTGGCATTTCCTTCCAGACAAATTATTTTTGCACTATAGATTTTTGAATCACAATTAGCTTTAATAAAATACATGCCAGCATGAGCAGGTTTAAAAATGAAGCGATTGGAACCAGCGTTAACAGGTTGATTTATAGCTGCAATCAACTTCCCTGATAAATCATATACCACTAAATTTAATTTGGTTTCAAAACTATTACTAAACTCAAAATTAGCTTCTTCTTTAAAAGGATTTGGATAAAAAACAGCTTCATTCGGACTCTGGGGAAACTCAGCATACGTAGGTGGTTCGATCTGTAATTCAATACTATAATTCCCTGATATAATCTGAAAAGTCCCATTGTTAAGATTGTCTATTTTGAGGCTATCCAGACTTGAGGCCGGTTCAAAGGATAAAATAATAGTTTGTTGCGCCTCCACTATAAATGAGGATAATACAAAACTTATAAATATTATTAAAAAGGAATTTTTCATTGAAGCTATATATTAGTAATCTTCTTTTTTCCAAATAGGTCCTCCTTGGTATAGTTCTCCTATGGGATATAGATCACTTGGAAGGTATTCTGCTTCCATGATTTTTGCCATTTTCTTAACGATATCAGGATGAAAGTTGGCTACATTGTGTTCTTCTGAAATATCTTCATTCAAATTATAAAGCTGAATTTGCCCATCAATGCCTTGTCGAATAGCTTTCCATTCCCCCATTCTTACAGCCTGATCGTAGCGATCTCTGCAATGTCCGTAATCCCAGTACAGAAAAGAATGTTTGTTCTTTTGTTCATCTCCCAGAAGTGTGGGTAAAATTGAAATTCCATCTATTTTCTTTGGAGGATTTTTTCCGGCTAGTTCAGCAAAACTAGGCATCATATCCTGGAAAGCTATTATTTCATCGCTTACACTGCCTTCTTCAATTTTTCCCGGCCAACTTGCTATAAATGGCACTCGTATTCCGCCTTCGGTAAGGTCTCTTTTAAATCCACGCAAAGGACCACCGGTATGGAATTCTTCCCATATTGAGCTATGTCCCCCGTTATCACTTGTAAAAATGATCAGAGTATTTTCTTTTAATCCCAGCTCATCAATTAATTTGACTATGCGTCCAACATCCTTATCAAGCATATAAAGCATTGCTGCATATTTCTTGGCACTTTCAGGCCATTTTTTTTCGCTGTAGGGTTTTGTTGAGGGGACAGTAAGACCATGCTCATCTTCTTCTGCAGCAGAATAATGGGGTATGGTATAGGCAACATATAGAAAAAAAGGCTTCTCTGCTGAGCTCCTGATAAAATTCATTGCTCCATTGGTGAGTACATTATGACTATAGGAATTCCTCAATACCGTATTTCCCTTCAACTCCAGCCTTTTTTCATTATAATCGAGGTATTCAGGGTAATAATAATGCGCATGATCCTGATTTAAATATCCCAACCAAAAATCAAATCCCTGATTAGTCGCACGTCCAACAGTGCCTGCATCACCCAATGACCATTTCCCAACTCCACCGGTCAAATATCCGGCATTTTTCAAAACTTCTGCAATGGTAATATCCTCATCCTGAAGGTATGTGGAAAAATGAGGAATATTATCACGAGCTACTCCATGCCCATTATGCAAACCGGTCATAAGTGAACTTCTGGAAGGTGTGCATACCGGACCGCCTGCATAGGCCTGAGTAAATCGCATACCCTCCTCTGCTAATTTATCAATATTTGGAGTCTCCATTTTCTCTTGTCCATAGCAAGCCAGATCACCATAGCCCAGATCATCTGCCATAATAAAAACAATATTTGGAACATCATTTTTATTAGAATCCTGAGCGGCACAATGGAGCCAGTTTAAGAGGGGTATTGCAAGAAAAACCGGAATGGTTTTAATATTCATTTTAATAATTGTATTAAAAAACAATGGATGTGCTATGATTTCTTTTAGAAAGAAATTAGCTTCCATATATAAAAATATATTCTAAAAATAACTTAGTTTATTATTTTCCAAAACGAACCATTTGTTGTATTTTTTAATTGAAGTTTCAAGGCAAAGGTAATAAGCTCCTGTAACTGAATTTATAGATATTTCTTTTACGAAAGATTCTTCATCTTTATGGCAGTTATGCTTACAAACGGCTTTGCCTTCACTTGAATAAACACACAGATTCATTTTACCATAATAGTCATTATTGAATTCTAAGGTAAATTTTCCTAAGTTTGGATTAGGATATATACGGACTTCATCATTTACTGAAGGGATATTCTGAGATAAGATTGATACTCCATCCATTAGCCATGCAAGGTTAAATGTATATACAATTTTTCCGTCGGTAAGAAATATAATTCCATCGGGTGTTTGAGTAGCCGTTGTATATCCATCAACCTGCCCCTCGGTTTTTGAAAGGCGGTTGGTCCGTTGCCAGGGTGCCACCTCAAATTCATCCACCTCAGACCCCTGAAGGTCGCTAATAACTCTTCTATACTCCTCCGGCCAGGTCTTGCCTTCATCGAATGAGAGGGCTGCATAAAGCCCTGTAATATCATTTAGGTTTCCTTCCCCGTCGCGGGCTGTGAATCCCCCATCCGAGAAACTGGTAAAAAGAATAGGCTTTATTCCCGGATATGCAGGAAAATCGTCAGAATAGTTCAGTCTTGTGAGGGTCATCCTTCGGCCACTGCTTATGGAAGGAAATACAGAGGCTGATCTGGTCCAGGTATTGCCTCCATCAACAGAAATGCTTTTTGGAGCTTTCCCATTGTAGTATTTCCCCTTATCTCTTGAAATAGCCATTAAATCGGGTACATTGTCACCATTTACATCATCTATTTCTACAACAGCGGCATGTAAACCGGCAATTCTCTTTTCCCCGGGTGTATTTGATGAATGACCCCTTCTTTCCCATGTTTCCCCATTGTCTTTGCTGATAACCAAACTACCGGTATTAAATTCAGAGTCGCTGTCATCATCGGTAACAAAAATCAAAGTACCGTCTGAAGTCTGTAACATATTGCCTTGCATCGAACATCCGTCGTTGAGGGCATGATCGAGCTCAAGAATCATCTGAACAGGTGACCAGCTTGCTCCGTTATCAGTACTCTTTCTGTATCCCAGGGCAAGTTTATCCCATCTGCCTGCCACTCCAATGCTCGCCATTTCATGGATGGTAAAAGCTTCATCCTTATTCAAAGAAATACTGATATCATTTTGAAGCAAATTGGAGCTATGCATATTCCGGTCTGCGGCTTTCAGGAATTCTGCTGGAGCAGTCCATTCCAAAGATCCATCTGTCTGACGTTTTCCCCTTGATGCAAGCAGAGTAAGCTCTGCACCAATTTCACTTTCACCCGAAAACCATGAGACAAGAATATCCCCATTCTCAGCCCATGAAATCGTTGGTGAGTGATTATGGGTATACAAAGGACCTGTTAACAGGGGTTTAATGCTTTCAGGATCAAAACCAAATTGCCTCATTTGCGCATTTGAACCTGAATGAGAACCATCCTCTTTCATTGGAACTAACTCATACAGGGAAGTAAAAGAAAAAACAGGATCGTTCTTATCTTCATTCCATAAGTAAATTTCATCAGACACATCAGTGGCCCATAGTCTTTTAGGTTGATCATATTTGGGTTCTTCCAAAGTATTTGCTTCAGCTACTCTTACTATTCTGAAACCCAATAAATAATGTTTGTCATCTATTGCAGAGGCCATTCTGTTTGCTGAGCGGGAATGCTGAACATGATTGTTATGACTTCCACCTCTGGCTACTTTAAAGTCTCCTGTTTTATAAGCAACAGGATCAATAGTGTCTGCTGAATTATATGGCCCGAACCAGTCAAGAACCCATTCTTCAACTCCGCCATTCATGTCGTATACACCAAAAGCATTTGGGCCATGACGCCCAACAGTAAGGTCGGCATCCTCTATCGACTCCTTGTTGGGATATACATCCTCAACCCCTACGCAATTATCCGTTCGCCAGCTTACCCAACTTCTGCATCCATTCGACCAGGTAAACGGATATGGCCACTGATATTTCAAGGTTGACATTTCAACTGCAGTAAATGGATTTAAGTCATAAATATCTCCAACCTTCCCATTATTATATGGAGTTCTGGTGCCTGCCCGTGCAACATATTCCCATTCTGCTTCTGTTGGCAAGCGGTAGTCGTATTCGGGATCCAGTTCAGATAACCAATCTGTATAAGCTACTGCTTCTTCCCAACTTACATATACAACCGCCTCATTGTCGTTGGATGAAATATCATTGAATTTCCCACGCCATTGCACATGATCAGGATCAAATCGCTCATACTGGGCATTTGTAGTTTCATAAACTGATATTGAAAATGATTGGCTAAGCTGTATTGATCTTACAGGAAATTCATCCTGAATAAAGATATTTCTCCAGCCTTTTTCACTCCCCGCAGCAATATAAGATGGATCGAGGTCGGCACCCATAATAAATTTGCCAGCCGGAATATCAGCAAATTCAAAATCATTCAGCGCATCCACAGCTTCCTGGTCTGAATACTTACAAGCCAGAAAAACAGTAATAAAAATACCTAAAATCAGGATCGTAAAAAGCTTATTTTTTTTTGATTTTCTCATAAAAAAGAAATTAATTGTTACAAAAACGCAGATTATAAAATTATCTTCATGTTAATAAAATCGTCTATTAATACACTTCAAAATGTGATAGAAATATGAAAAACATCCTAAAGTTGCAAATAGTCAAAATATGGAATTCTCTGAAGCTAAATTAGATATTCCAATATTAATACGATTCAATAATTGTCCTTAGTTATAATACTATTTTCGCTATTTCAGCAATAAAAGTCACATGGATTCATACCACATTTTTTATCATTGATGTCCGGAAAAACTCAACAAACCTGATGAGGCTGTCTAAAAAGTCTGAATTGATTTTTCCGAATTTACAATTTGAAAGCACAAATCTTTTTACCTCTCCAAACCTTTTTAAAAAAGGCGGCTCTTGAAGTCCCCTTTAGGGTCCCGATAGTCCCGATAGCTATCCATAGCCGTCAGGCTAAGAGGTAAGTGGCTGGTAATTAAAGGTTTTTCAAGAGAGAGGTCAAGATCATTCTTTTTGCGTATTAGTATGGGAGTATTTGAACTTTATAAACGAACTCCAAAATAAGTATGAGAG
>JAIOZM010000092.1 GCA_021740585.1 Bacteroidales bacterium | reverse complement strand
ATTCGATGCAAGGTGGATTTCTGGCAGCCAAACTTTTTAGGTATGGGCTTAATGGTGGCGGGCATTTTCTTATTGTAAACATCACTAACCGCAAGGATAATTACAATCATATTTTACTTCGGGAGAGGGGGTTTCGGAAATATTTTGTGGAAGAGTCGGTTCAAAACATTAGTATTTCTACTGTAGAGCTGGTGCAATCGAACGACACAGACCTATATCAAAAACTGGATAAGGAGTTTGCGAATCATAAAATCATTTCTGTTTTTGTTACAAATTCCAGGGTTTATAAACTGGCCGATTATCTGCAAAAAAGAAGCATTTCCAATGTCAGACTCATCGGTTACGATTTGCTCCCAAATAATGTAAGGCATCTGAAGGAAGGGAATATCGATTTTTTAATAAGTCAGAGACCAGAGGAACAGGGTTATACTGCTGTAACCACTTTATTCAATCAATTATTCCTTAAAAAGGAAGTACAGCGAAAACTTTTTATGCCCATTGATATTATTGCTAAAGAAAATATTGACTATTATAAATTCCGTTAAAAAAAACTATTATGAAAAACAATTCATTCGAAGATTTGAAAGATAAAGTATGTGTTATTACCGGTGGAGCTGGTGTTATTGGTGCTTCAATGGTAGAAGTTCTGGCATCGGCCGGTGTTAAGGTTGCGATTCTGGATTTACGGGAAGAAGTTGCTTCGGAACTAGCCAATAAAATTCAGGCAAAATACAATGTTGAGTGTTGTGGCTTTGCTACGAATGTGTTGGATAAGGCTACATTAACAGAAACGAAGAAAGAAGTAATTAAGAAATTTGGCAAGGTTGATATTCTTATTAACGGTGCAGGAGGAAATTCTCCTGAAGCAACCACTAAATTGGAAACACTGGATGCTGATTCTGTCGACAAACTTGAAGAAGGATTTTTTGGATTGAAGATGGAGGGTTTTCAGAAGGTTTTTGATCTGAATTTTATCGGGACTCTGTTACCAACTATGGTTTTTGGTGAAGAAATGGTTAAAAGAGGTTCAGGATCTGTTGTGAATATTTCATCAATGAACTCATACAAACCCCTGACTAAAATTCCGGCATATTCGGCTGCAAAAGCCGCTGTAAATAACTTCACGGAGTGGCTGGCAGTTCATTTTGCCAAAACCGGAGTCAGAGTTAATGCTATAGCACCCGGATTCTTCCTCACCAATCAAAACCGTTTCTTACTTATTGATGAGAAAACAGGTGGATTAACCCCAAGAGGACAAAAAATTATTTCAAATACACCAATGGCTAAATATGGCGAGCCCGAAGATTTGCAGGGAACACTGCTATTTCTGACCTCAGATATTTCCAGTTTTATTACAGGAATTGTTATTCCGGTTGATGGTGGTTACAGCGCTTTCGGTGGCGTTTAAGGAAAAAAATAATTGAATAATAGTTATAACTTTTATCTGTATTTTTATTCTTCACAAAATTTAAATTGAATTTATTTCACTGAAAAAAACAGAAATATGCTACTTTTTGCAAAAGGTCAATACAAAGAAGGTGAGAAACTTCAAAACATAAGTTTTGAGGAAATGAGGGAAGGAATATTCACAGCCCTTGATAAACTTGGAGAAAGAAAAAGAGTGCTCATTCTTCCTCCCGACTTTACGCGTTTTCATTCAAAAGCAGGTCTGATGACCCAAATAATTTACGAGTACTATAAAGACGCAGTAAAAGATATTTTACCTGCTCTGGGTACACATTACGCCATGACTGATGTCGAAATTAAGACTATGTTTGGCGATATACCGGCATCTCTTTTCAGATACCACGATTGGAGAAATGATATAGTAACTCTGGGCAGGGTTCCTGCAAAATATCTGGAGGAAATTTCGGAGGGAAGGGTAAATTTTGACTGGCCTGCACAAGTGAATAAAATCTTAGTGGAGGGAAATTATGATCTCATCCTTTCAGTTGGACAGGTTGTTCCTCACGAAGTAATCGGGATGGCAAATCACAACAAAAATGTGTTTGTGGGAACAGGCGGAAGTGAAGGAATCAACAAGAGTCATTTTCTTGGTGCCGCTTACGGTATGGAGCGAATTATGGGCAGGGCTGACTCACCGGTTAGAAAAGTTCTTGATTATGCAGAAAGGGAATTCGCAGCTGATTTACCTTTGGTATATATTCAATCGGTTATTTCAAAGGATGAAAATAATAAATTAGCTACACGTGGATTGTTTATAGGCCAGGGAAGGGAGTGTTTTGATCTTGCCGCTGAATTGTCGCTGCAGGTGAATTTCCAGTTGCTTGACAAAGCTTTGAAAAAAATTGTGGTTTTTCTTGATCCTTCTGAATTCAAATCTACCTGGCTGGGGAATAAAAGCATTTATCGTACCCGCATGGTTATTGACGACAAGGGGGAATTAATTGTATTAGCTCCGGGATTGAAGGAATTTGGAGAGGACAAGGAGATCGACAAGCTGATACGAAAGTATGGTTATGTTAATACTGAAAAGGTTTTAAAACTAGCCAAAGAAAATGAGGATTTGGGCACAAATCTTAGTGCCGCAGCCCATTTAATCCATGGTTCAACAGAAGGCCGTTTTAATGTTACCTATTGTCCGGGAGGCTTAACCAGAAAAGAGATTGAATCGGTAAATTATAATTACGGTGATCTTAATGAAATGCTCAAGATCTATGATCCGGAAAAAATGAAAGACGGGATAAATATAATGCCGGATGGTGAGGAAGTATTTTATATATCTAATCCGGCATTAGGGCTATGGGCCTATAAAGAAAGATTTAAATAAACTGGTGAAAATAGTAGCTGACCATAAAATTCCATTCCTGAAAGGAGCCCTTGAGGATTATGCAAATGTTGTCTATCTTCCCGGTAACGCTATTTCCCAAAGCGACCTGTTGGATGCCGATGCACTTATTATTCGCACCCGAACCAGATGTAACGCCGGCCTGCTGGATGGAACCAAGGTGAAATTTATTGCCACAGCCACCATCGGCTATGATCATATTGATGTGGATTACTGTAAAAAAAATGGAATTGAATGGACAAATGCTCCCGGTTGTAATTCCTCATCGGTTGAACAATATCTGATTTCTGCCCTTGTTAGTCTTGCTGAAAAAAAGAAGCTCAAGCTTAAAGAACTTAAGCTGGGTGTTGTAGGCGTCGGAAATGTCGGTAAAAAAGTAGCCAGAGCCGCAGAAGTTCTTGGAATTAAAGTGCTGCTTAATGATCCCCCTCGTGAAAGGCAGGAAGGGAAAGCTGGTTTTAGTAGTCTGGAGGATTTAAGAAGTCAGGCAGATATTCTTAGCTTCCATGTACCTCTGAATAAGGATGGTGTGGATAAGACTTTTCATCTTGCCGATGAGCGTTTTTTAGTCAAAATGAAAAAGAACTCCATACTAATAAATACTTCCCGGGGTGAGGTAGTTGACAATCTGGCGCTTAAAAAAGCACTTAAAAATAAGGTGTTATCAGGAGCTATCCTTGATGTTTGGGAAGGTGAACCAAATATCGACTTGGAGCTTTTATCCTTATTGGATTTTTCCACTCCACATATCGCCGGTTACTCAACAGACGGGAAAGCAAACGGAACGATGATGAGTGTGCAGGCGATATCCAGATTTTTTAAATTAGGAATCGACCATTGGAAACCCGACTCTGTTCCTTTTGCCCTGAATCAGGACCTGAAAATCGATTGTGCGAATAAAAGTGAATCAGAAATTATCAGAGAAATCTACCTGAATTGTTACGATATTAGTGTTGATGACGGGGCTTTAAGGAAAAACCCTTCGGAGTTTGAGAATCTAAGGGGAGCTTATCGCACTCGACGGGAAGCAAATTCCTATTCAGTGCAACTTGTTAATAATCAATTTAAAAAACTGGAAAATACACTAAATAATTTGGGTTTTAAACTATAAAAATTAAATACACTTTTAAAAATAAATTTATTGATATGAAAAAATTAGCAGACATAGGCCTTATAGGTCTGGCCGTAATGGGCGAAAATCTGGTTTTGAACATGGAGAGAAATGGTTACACCGTAGCCGTTTATAACAGAACTGTTGACAAGGTCGACAAGTTTGTAAGTGGAAGAGGAGCAGGAAAAAACTTCATTGGAGCCCGTTCAATCGAGGAATTTGTGGCTTCTCTTAGCCGTCCGCGTAAAGTAATGATGCTTGTTAAGGCTGGTGATGCAGTCGATAATTTTATTGAACAATTGCTTCCATTTCTGGAAGAAGGTGATATTATTATTGATGGTGGGAATTCACATTTCCCTGATTCTATCCGCAGAACCAAATATGTAGAGTCGAAAGGCATGAAATTCATAGGAACAGGAGTTTCCGGTGGAGAAGAAGGAGCTTTAATGGGTCCGTCCATTATGCCGGGAGGATCGGCTTCAGCCTGGCCACATGTTAAACCAATTTTTCAGGCAATTTCTGCAAAGGTTGAAGGAACACCATGTTGCGACTGGGTAGGAAATGATGGCGCAGGTCACTTTGTGAAAATGGTACATAATGGTATTGAATATGGAGATATGCAGCTGATAACAGAGGCTTATTATATTATGAAAACCTTGTTGGGATTAACTCCGGATGAAATGCACGAAGTCTTTGCGGATTGGAATAATAGTGAACTCGATAGTTACCTTATTGAAATAACCCGCGATATCCTTGGTTACAAGGAAGATGGAGAAGCTTTGGTTGAAAAAATTCTCGATACAGCTGGACAAAAAGGGACAGGAAAATGGACAGGTATTGCAGCTCTGGATATTGGCGTTCCACTTACTTTGATTGGAGAATCTGTTTTTGCAAGAGTCCTTTCCTCACAGAAGGATGAAAGGGTGGAAGCATCCAAAGTATTGAAAGGTCCAAAACCTGAGTTTAAAGGCGATAAGAAACTTTTTATCGAGCATATTAAGCAGGCGCTTTATGCATCAAAGATAATCTCTTATGCTCAGGGTTATGTGTTAATGCGTGAAGCAGCTAAGGAATACGGATGGGTATTAAATTACGGTGAAATTGCTCAAATGTGGAGAGGTGGATGCATTATTCGCTCGGTTTTTCTTGGTAAGATTACTGCAGCCTTTAATACAAATCCTGATCTTAAGAACCTTCTTCTTGATCCTTTCTTTAAAGACACCATTCATAATGCTATGGAAGGTTGGAGAAGGGTTGTTGCCACAGCAGCACTTAATGGCATTCCTGTTCCTGCTTTTAGCACAGCATTGTCCTATTACGATGGATACAGAACGGCCAGTTTACCTGCTAATTTACTACAGGCTCAACGCGATTATTTTGGTGCTCATACTTATGAACGAATTGATAAGCCACGTGGGGAGTTTTTCCATACAAACTGGACCGGTCGTGGAGGTGATACAGCTTCCAGTACCTATAATGTGTAGTGAAACCATACTTAACTCCATAAAAAAACCCGGGATAACCCGGGTTTTTTTATGGAGTATTATTTAGCCATTAAATCCACCTTTACGTGTATAACTCTCTTGTTTGTTAATGTAATAGGCTTTGTATTTGATGTAATGATTACCTTTTTTATATTCCCAAAGTACATTTTTGGCTTTGTAAATCTTTCCAATGCAGGCTTCAAAAATCAGGGTGTAATGAATGCCTGTAATTTGTTCTGCCTGGAGAATGGAATTAAATTCGACACTTCTGTCTTCAAAGTGACCTATAACAGGAAGATGATACTTCTTCTGCATACGTTTTTTTTCAAATGCTGCCCTTCCTTTTTCTACTGAATGTGCTGACATATCAAAAATGTTTTATTTACAGAGCTAAAATTACAAAATATATCCGATTTTCAAATTAAACGTATTAACAAAATTATTGTTGCCTCTTTATGATGGCATTTTTGAAAAATTTTCAGGCTGTCAGTTCTTACCTCCCCTTTGGTTCATGCAAAGAAAATCCCTATCTGAAAACTGCTTAAAATTTATATGCTGCCTTTTCCAGATCACTGATTTTATTTAACTTAACAGGGGGTTTCAAATAAGCGTAAAGAAAATTATATATCTCAAGTCTTATTTCTCTTGCAATTTTAGTATCCATTCTGTTAAATGAGTGTCCGCCGGGTATATCCTCATATATTTTATATTCAAATTTTTTACCCTCGGCCTTTAAGGATTTAATTAAATGTTCAACTTCAAGTACATTTACATCCTCATCGTTGGTATTAGTATGAATTAATAATGGAGTCTGAAGTTTTTGTGCATTCCATGCAGGTGATCTTTTTCGGTATTCTTCAACATTTTCATCGGCTGTTTTTCCAATGTGATAATCAGCTGAATACAGGTCCCGGTATGACTGGTCTTTGTATCCCATTCGGGCAATCAGGTCGCTTACCGGGACTCCGGCATAAGCTACGGTATAACTTTCAGGATGATCGAATATGTTCATTAAACTTATTAATCCGCCATGACTCCATCCAATAATTCCAACACGGTTTTTGTCAACAAAAGAACAGTTTTCTATCATATAAGCTCTTGAAGCATCCACATCTTCTGTTTCCAGTCCTCCATAATCGATCTTCTCATACATGCTTTTCCCGTAACCTGTCGATCCTCTGTATTCGGCTGCAATTACGATATATTCCTGAGCCATTAATTCTCTGATTATGTGAGTGTAATAGGTCCCAAAGTTCGAGTGGACGCCCCCGTGGGGGAAAATTATTAAGGGGTATTTTTTATTAGGATCTATGTTTTTCGGAACAAAAATATAGGACCAGAATTTAACCGGATTTCCTGCTCCTTGTGCGGTTGGATTTGGTTCCTGGCTCTTCATTAGCGGAGGACCAGTTATATAAACCTTATCTATTTCAGCAATATCACCCACTCTCTCGTACCACATCAAATCATCTATGTTCTTTTCGATAACATCCAGGCGATGGTGAAGGGATTCGAATTGACTGCTAACTTTATCAAGTTCCTTTAAAACATCTTCAATATTTTGGGGGAAAGATAAGGCTGAAAGCAACAAGCTACTTACAATGAACAATATTCTTTTCATTTTATTTTTTTTATTGATATGGAAAAGTAATACTTCTGTTAAAGTTTTACAAACAGAAAATGGCAGATATATAATGTTTTGATGAAATTAACTTATTTGTCTATTTTTGGCTTTGCAAAATCAAAAAAGATGAAGAAAACCATAGTAGCAGGTTTGATAATACTGCTGTCTTATAGTTCTTATTCACAGAACTATACATTTTTAACTTATAATATTCGCTATGCTACAGTTGCAGACGGTGTAAATTCCTGGGATAAGCGTAAGGATTTCTTGGCAGATCAGCTAAAGTTTTATGCGCCTGATGTATTTGGAATTCAGGAAGGATTGTACAAACAAGTAGCGTATCTGGACAGTGCCCTTGAAGATTATAATTATGTTGGGGTTGGAAGAGATGATGGAAAGCTAAAAGGGGAATTTAGTGCAATATTCTATAACAGCAAGGAATTTGATTTGCTGGAAAGTTCTACCTTCTGGTTATCTGAAACACCCTATAAAGTCTCAGTAGGTTGGGATGCTGCCATGGAAAGGGTTTGTACTTACGCTCTTTTTAAAGATGTAAGTGGTCGTCAGCTCTTTTATGTTTTTAATACGCATTTCGATCATATTGGAGAAAATGCCAGAGAAAAGAGTGTAGAACTTATAATTGAGAAAATTGAAGAAATCAACATTCAAGATTATCCGGTTATTGTTATGGGTGATTTTAATCTGAAGCCGGAATCCGGTCCGGTACAAAGGATGAGTGCTTATTTAAATGATTCAAAAAATGTGTCGGAATCCGTCAGTTTCGGTCCGTCAGGTACTTTTAACGGTTTTAATTTTAATAAACCCGTAACCGAAAGAATTGATTATATTTTTACCGATAAACAATCAGTATCAGTTATTAAATATGCTGTTTTAAGCGATTCGAGGAATTGTCTTTACCCCTCAGATCATCTTCCTGTTTATGTTGAGCTTAAGTTTAATTGTTCCAGTAAGTAACACATTTGTTAAGCTATGGAGTTACGCCTATTATTTTTTCTTGTATGCTTGTTTTGTGTTTCAATAACTGGTTTTTCACAAAAAGAAATTTCGGTTGGAAATTATAATGCCCAAATTGTTGTCGATGGAATTCTTGATGAAAATATCTGGTCTGAATTAATTCCGGCACAGGGTTTTATTCAACTTGAGCCCGAGAAAGGTAAAGCTGCCTCTGAGAACACAGAAGTTTTTTGCTTTTATGATAATGATAATATTTATTTTGCCTTTAAGTGTTATCAAACGAGCAGTATTGTAGCTAATGTTCAAGTAAGAGATGAATTGGAAGATAGTGATGATGCAGTTTTAATTTTGATTGATACCTATAATGATGGAAGGACTGCATTTGGATTCTCTGTGAATCCTTTGAATACCCAGTCAGATATGCGTGTAAATGATGATGGGAATACCCTTAACAGGAATTGGGATGCTATCTGGTATTCAGCTACTTCAGTGTCAGATGATTATTGGATTGCTGAATTTTCAATACCCTTTTCGAGTCTGAAGTATAAATCGGGCAGCGATATCTGGGGAATAAATTTTTCGAGATTAATAAGATCAGGTGTCGAAACCTCCTATTGGTCAGGAGTGCTGAGCAACGATTACCGCATTTCGCAGGCAGGTTTGCTAAAAGGAATTCAGCCCCCCAAACAAGAGGATAAAATTACTTTAACCCCTTATGCATCATTACGATATGAAAACAGTGATATAACCGGGAAGTATAATTCTTACCTTCCGCAAGCAGGAATGGATTTAAGTTATATACCAATGCCGAATATTACTTTTTCAGGGACTCTTAATCCTGATTTTGCTTCTGTGGAAGGCGATAAAGAACAGATTGACTTGTCGGGCTGGGAAGAAGGTTTTCCGGAGAAACGTATTTTTTTTCAGGAAGGGAATGAAATGTTCGATACCCGCTATAAATTGTTTTATTCCCGAAGGATAGGGGATATAAACTATGGAACCAAACTTGCCGGAAAAGTTGGTGATTATTCATTTAATGCTATTCATGCCAGGAGTCTTAAAAATGAAACTCTAGCTATTCCCGGCGCGTTTTATACCGTTGGAAGTGTAAAAAAAGACATTCTTAAATCTTCCTCTGTTGGGGCAATAATTGTGGATAAAACTACCGATACAAGCTCGGTTAAAGCTTTTGGGATCGATTGGAACGTAAATCAAGGGCAATACTGGAAGATTACGGGACAATTAATGGGAAGCACTCCCGGAGATTTCATGGAGAATTTTGGCGGATTTATGAGAGTCGCCCACGAATCGAAGAAGCATCATATTCATTTGAGATATAGTGATTTGGGTGAAAATTTAAAAGAAAATATTAATCAATCAGGATTTGTATACGACGACGACAGGAGAGAACTGGATTCGGATGTAAGTTATCGATTCTGGTTGAATAAAACTTTTCTCAGGTATATTTATCTTGTAAGTGCAAATAATGCTTATTGGGATCATAATGGAGATTTTAACAGTTCCAGATTCTCGCAATTTGTGAGGTTCTATACCAAATCAAAATTTTCACTTGAATTTCGAAATGAAAATGAAAGCCGGAGAGTGGAGGTTGAAGATATGGATTACAGGTTTCGTAATACACGAATGAGTACTGAGCTGGGCTATAATATTGAGGAATCGAATAAAATTGAGATTGAGATGGCTACCGGTATGAATTTTGACAGAAGATATTCCATAATTGAAGGGGATATTGAGGTGAGTCCATTTCGTAAATTAAGCCTGGCCTATAGTTTCGCGAATCTCGACTTTGAGACAGATCAGACCTCTGAGCTGAATTTAAGACTGGAAGAATCAACATTTCTTAATATTCTTACATTGAATTACTATTTCACAAATAATTTATGGCTGAGAGTATTATTACAAAATGATAGTTATAAGGAGAGAAATTATTTCTACGGACAATTCGGATGGAGATTTAAACCACCCTTTGGAGCTCTGTATATCATTTATGCGGGAGATGATTTTTATAACCACTCGGAAAGTATATATTATTCAAGTAAGACAGTTTTCCTTAAACTAACTTATCCTTTAAGTTTTTGATGTTGTACAGACAAATTCAATGATTGATGTTCGGTAAAATTTATATCTATGAGAAGAAAAGAAAAAGAAATAATTGACCAATCTCTTATTGAAGAAATAATTCAGCAAGGACTTATTTGCAGGATAGGTATAAACGGAAGTGATTACCCATACATAGTGCCCGTAAATTATGGATATCGGGATAATTGTCTTTATTTTCATTCGGCTTGTGAGGGTAAGAAAATTTCAATGCTTAAAAATAATCCCAATGTTTGCATTCAGATTGATACGGATATTAGCATTGCTGAAACGGAAATTCCATGCAATTGGTCAACACGTTATCAATCGGTTATTGGTTTTGGCAAGGCCATATTTATTGAGAATGTTGAAGAAAAGAGAAGGGCTTTGGATATAATCGTCAGACATTATAAAAAAGATCTTTCTGAAGACTATCCATATGGTAACCTCGACCGGCTTTGTGTGATTAAAATCGAACTTAGCCTTCTCACGGGTAAACAATCGCTCTAGAATTAGGATTAATTTAAATTTTAACAAAATATTATATTTCCAGAAGTAGTTTTTATTCTATTTTCTGTACCTGCAGAAAAATCATTTTGGAGATGTTCCAATGAAAGAATTCTGACTCTGTGTTCTACTGTTTCCATAGCTTTTAGTCAATCTGATTCATAAATAAGCTTTTTGTTTATCGTACAAATTGCATAATGAGGACAGTTTTGTTTTATGGAAATGCTGATTTCACGCTACTTTACTTCAAGATATTAACAAAATATTAACATTCCTGTCTAAAAGTTTCATTTTGAAACAAAATTATGCTAATTTTTTACCGATTTTAACTTAAACCTAAATTTATTATTATGAAAAGAACCTTCATTCTTTCAATTGCCATATTGGCCATTGGAATGTTTTCCTGTGAGAGGGAAATAGGAATTGTTGATCCTCCTCAGACAGATGAATTTGTTTCAACAGAAATCGGTGAAATTATTCCTGGTAAGTACATCGTTGTTCTTGAAAATAGAAATGATGCCCTTAAAACAGTTATACCCGATAATGCAGAAAGGACACAAATAGTGACAGAGAGGGCAAATATTTTAATTAAGGATGCCGGAATTTCCTCCAAAGTTCCTGAGCGTGTTTATGCTACTGCTTTACAGGGTTTTTCAATTGAATTAGACGACAGAGAAGTTGAATCCTTGCGAACACAAGAAGGAGTTAGCGGAATCTATCCCGATAGAATGTTCATATTAAAAAAGCCGGCACCAGTTCCGGTTGATCCTCCCGCAGAAACCATTCCTTATGGGATTACCCGGGTTAATGGAGGAATAAGCTATACTGGTACTTCTGTAGCCTGGATTATCGATTCTGGAATCGATTTAGATCATCCCGATCTGAACGTTGATGCTTCCAGATCGGTAACTTTTGTGGTAAGAACTACCACAGGTGACGACGATAATGGTCATGGTTCGCATTGTGCCGGAATCGTTGCCGCTAAAGATAATGATATTGGAGTTGTTGGAGTGGCTGCAGGTGCAACACTCGTTGCTGTAAAAGTATTAGATAAAAGAGGTTCCGGAGCCACATCCGGAGTTATTGCCGGGGTTGATTATGTAGCTGCAAACGCTAATCCTGGTGATGTTGCCAACATGAGTCTGGGTGGGGGAGCATATGAGCCTTTGGATTTGGCAGTGGAAGCTCTTGGAGATGCTGGTATATTAGTAGCGCTGGCTGCAGGTAATGAAAGTGATGATGCAAATAATCATTCTCCAGCCAGAGCAAATGGTGCAAATCTTTATACCGTTTCTGCAATGGATTCGAATGATTACTGGGCTTCATTTTCAAATTATGGGAATCCTCCTGTCGATTATTGTGCTCCCGGTGTATATATCTACTCCACATATAAGAGTGGTGGTTACGCTACAATGAGCGGTACTTCTATGGCTGCTCCTCATGTTTGCGGACTGCTGCTTTTAACCGGTGGAAATTTACATACTGATGGTACTGTTATTGGTGATCCCGATGGGAATCCTGATCCAATTGCTTACAACTAAAAAAAAGATTGATATCATATCAAACCGCAGGAATTTCCTGCGGTTATTTATTTTCCACGCCAAAGCATTATAAGAATTCTTTCGTCAAGAGAATATTTATATGCTATATTGCTAAGAATTGTCTGCACCGACTTATAAGAAATCTATTAGAGAAGCTTAACTTTCAAGAATCATGATATGAAAAGCAGATAGTTAAATGCTCCAAATTGCCTGAACAATTCAGACTGGTTAATAATTCCCATTTATAACTCAATTTCCCCTGCAAACACAAATTCAACCGGACCCGATAACCAGATATTTGAAAATTTCACACCTTCCTCCACTTCAAACTCGACTTTTAGCTGGCCTCCACGGGCGTTAATTATGTATGATTTACTTTCGGAGGGATAATTTAAATGAGTGGTGATAGCTGCCGCCACCGATCCGGTGCCGCAAGCCAGAGTTTCGTTCTCAACCCCGCGTTCGAATGTGCGGATAGAAATCTTATTGTCATTAGTATATTCAATAAAATTTACATTTGTACCATCTTCCCCAAAACGCCCCTGATGCCTAATCAATCTTCCGTCGTTATATACATCGATAAGCTCCAGATCTTGTTTAAATTTCACAAAATGTTTTGAGCCTGTATTAATCAGGTATCCATCGGCCATTCGATCAACATTAATAACATCAATCATTTTTATGGAGTATTGCCCTCCGCCAAGAATTTTTGCCTGATGAAGTCCGTCTATACCTAAAAACTCAGTTGATTCTTTTACTAGTCCGAGTTTTTCAGCAAAGGCAGTAATGCATCTGCCCCCGTTTCCACACATGGTTCCTTCTTTTCCGTCAGAATTAAAATAGATCATTCTGAAATCGGCTTTGTCACTTTCTGTCAGAAGAATCAAACCATCCGACCCTATTCCGAAATGTCTGTCGCACAGAAAATTAACTACTTTTTCAGAAAAATCTGATATGACAAATTTTCTGGCATCTATCATGATAAAGTCATTTCCGGCTCCGTGATATTTAAAAAATGGTATCAACATGGCAGTTCAAGTTAAAAAAAGTTAAATAAAGGTCAACTGAGTGAAATCTTGCAACATCTTGCTTTTTCAGGCGTTAACTTAATGCAATATTACTAAAAAGCAATTTTAAAGGCATAATTTTTGAGATTTATTCTGTATTATTATTGACAATTAATTTTTAGGAAATGAATCGGGCATGACAGGATTTTATTTATTTTATATAAGAATGATTATTATGCTTCATCATGCGAGCGATATCTGACCAAATTACTTAAATTATAAAAAAATGAAAATAAAACAATTTACAGGTTTATTAGTTACAGCATTTATAGCATCTTCGCTTGCTGTTTTTGTTTATTCTAAATGGTTTCAGCCCAGCGGATCGATTCAACAGATTCCCGTTGAACAAAAAATTTTGTACGCAAATCTCCCTTCAGAGCTGAATGAAGGAGCAATTGATTTAACCTATGCAGCCGAAAAAACCGTGCATGCGGTGGTTCATGTTAAAACAAAAGCGATGCGCACAAATACATACTCCAATCCTTTGTATGAGCATTTTTTCGGTGACAGGGCTTACGGTGAGCCTCAGCCCGTTATTGGTTTTGGATCAGGAGTTATTATTTCAGAGAATGGGTACATTATAACGAACAATCATGTAATTGATAAAATGGATGAAGTTGAAGTGGTTTTGAATGATAAAAGGTCATTTGAAGCTACAGTTATAGGTACAGACCCAAGTACTGATCTTGCCCTTCTCAAGATAGAAGAGGAAGGATTGAGCTTCCTTAGCTATGGTAATGCAGATAATTTGAAATTGGGTCAATGGGTGCTTGCCGTTGGAAATCCTTATAATTTAACATCAACTGTTACCGCAGGCATTGTTAGTGCAAAAGGGCGTAATATCAGTATTAACAGTGAACAATTTGCCATAGAGTCCTTTATTCAGACCGATGCGGCTGTGAATCCCGGAAATTCTGGTGGTGCACTTGTAAACGTAAATGGAGAACTGGTTGGGATAAATACAGCCATTGCTTCCAGAACGGGTTCCTATTCGGGTAACTCCTTTGCCATTCCCGTTAGTATTGTAAACAAAGTAATTTCAGATTTAATGGAATTTGGGGTGGTTCAAAGAGCTATTCTTGGTGTTACTATTCAGGATGTGACTCAGGAATTAGCAGATGAAAATAAGATTTCAGAATTAAATGGGGTTTATATAAACGGAGTGAGAGATGATGGTTCCGCAAAAGAGGCTGGGTTAAAAGTAGGGGATATTATTATTTCAGTCGATGGGCATAAAGTCAACAGCGTATCTGAACTACAGGAACAAATCAGCCGTTACAGGCCAAAAGATAAGGTTAATGTTATTGTAAGCCGCGATAATAATCAAAAAGCTTACGATGTGGTATTACGAAATCTGGATGGAAATACCAATGTGATTAAAAAAGAACAAAGTTATGCCTTTCTGGGAGCTAATTTTGAAGTAATCTCAATGGATGAAAAAAAGGAAATGGGATTGGAAAATGGGGTGAAAGTTGTGAATCTTGGTCCGGGTAAATTAATGAAAGCCGGCGTGAAAGAAGGTTTTGTTATTACACGAATCAATAATAAAGAGGTAAAGAAAGTTGAAGACGTTAAGAATGTAATAGGTCAGATTAAAGGCGGCGTTTATCTGGAAGGGGTTTATGCTAATGGAATGAGAGCCTACTATGCCTTTGGTATTTAATTCTGGCAAAAGTCCAAAAGTATAGAATCTCAAATTGCAGAAAGATTTTTGTATACTTCAACCAATTATTTCAGTTTTTTAAAAAGGCGTCCCAAGGGGCGCTTTTTTAATTAAGCAAAATATCAATTTAAATTAAAGCGTTTAAAATAAATGGGGGTGTAGTGAAAAAAAAGTGAAAAAAAATTGCGCATACCCCAAAAAGTATTTATTATTGCAAAATAAATAGCAAATTAATCCGATATACCCCCTATAATATGTTTATAAAGAGAATTTTTTCGGTACTTATTCTGATGAATATAGTTGTATTGGCCGTTTCGGCAAGTGATGGTGTCGCTATTGACACCGGGGCAACTGCGTGGATGCTGACCTCCACTGCTTTGGTTTTGTTGATGATTCCTGGTCTGGCTATGTTTTATGGTGGACTTGTAAGGACAAAAAATGTTTTAGGAACTATTATGCATAGTTTTGCAGCCATGGGGGTGATGAGTGTGCTGTGGATAGCGATTAGTTATAGTATGTGTTTTGGACCTAATGTTGCAGGTGGATGGTTTGGCTGGAATTCCGAATTTGTTTTTTTGAAGGGTTTGGATGAAAGTATTTTGGCCAGTGGAGTCCCCGAATATGTTTTTTCAATGTTTCAGGGTAAATTTGCCATAATAACACCTGCCTTGATAGCTGGAGCTTTTGCAGAAAGGGTGTCGTTCAAAGCATACATATTTTTTATTGCAATCTGGGGCATCTTTGTATATAATCCGCTTTGTCATTGGGTATGGGCAGAAGACGGTTTCCTTTTTAATCTTGGTGCCAGGGGAGCTATCGATTTTGCCGGTGGTACGGTAGTTCATATCTCGGCGGGAGTAAGTGGGTTGGTTGCAGCTCTCTACCTGGGCTCAAGAAGAGGTTATCCATATAAAGATATAAGGCCAAATAACCTGGTAATCACTATGCTTGGTGCAGGTTTGCTTTGGGTAGGTTGGTTTGGATTTAATGCCGGAAGTAGTGTGAGCAGTGGATTAAGTACCGCACAGGCATTAACCGCCACACAAGCTGCAGCAGCTTCCGGTGCTATAATGTGGATGATTATAGAAGGAATCCATCAGGGAAAATCGACTGCATTGGGTTTTGCCTCCGGGATACTGGCCGGACTTGTTGCTGTTACACCGGCTGCTGGTGTGGTTCAGCCTTATGGAGCTTTAATACTAGGGGCACTTGCTTCATTGATTTGCTATTTTGCAATTATGCTGAAAAACAAAATGGGTTATGATGATAGCCTTGATGCTTTTGGCTTACATGGTGTTGGAGGTATTGTGGGCGCTATTTTCCTTGTGTTTTTCATTCGCCCTTCATGGATGGAAGAAGCTTCTGTTTTAGCCGGTGGAAGTTGGACAATTTGGCAGCAATTAGGTGTTCAGGCATTGGCAGTGGGAATTGCTATTGTATATGCAGGTTTATCAACACTGATAATTATTTTTGTTGTAGATAAGATTTTCGGTTTCAGATCAGCTGATAAAGAGGAAATGCAAGGTCTTGATCGTTCCTATCACGGTGAAAGAGGTTATGGGATGTTGAATCCCAACTAATATGGTAATGTGGCGGTTCCTGAGCCTGAGGTCCCTGAGCTTGGGGCCCCTGAGCTTGCCGAAGGGTCGAAGGGCCGAAGGATGGTTCCTGAGCTTGCCGAAGGATGATGCTTGTCCTACTTCATATTTCTAAAACCTGAAACACTTCGGCAAGCTCAGTGCAGCGCCTGAAACCTGAAACCTAACTGAGCAAACAGTAACCAGTAACCAGCATTCAGCACGCATTAACAAGCAACTAACAAAAAAATAAAATGAAATTAATTACAGCCATTATTCGTGAAAAGCAACTTGATATTGTCAGGGAAGCCTTAATTTCTGCCGATATTACCCGTATTACCGTAAGCAGAGTTTCAGGCCACGGTCAGCAGAAGCAGGAAGAAATATACCGTGGTCAGGTGTTTACTCCCGGTCTCCTGCCAAAAATCAAAATTGAGATTGCTGTAAATGATGAATTTGTTGATATTACTGTCGACACTATCCTTATGGCAGCAAGATCAAAAGAAGGTCCGGAAGGAGAGGTGGGTGATGGAAAAATCTTTATACAGCCTTTGGAAGAGTGTATCCGTATTCGTACCGGCGCAAGGGGAGGAGAGGCGATATAGAACTTTGAGGGAATTTCGGATTTTCGATTTCGGATTTCGGATTTTCGATTTCGGATTTTTTGGACTTTCGTTGGCAAGAAAAACTTGTCACTTAAGGACTATTTTTTTCAATCCGCAATCCGCAATCCGCAATCCGCAATCCCCAATCCGCAATCCCCAATCCGCAATCCCCAATCCGCAATCCCCAATCCGCAATCCGCAATCCGCAATCTTTGTTATTTCGGATTTCGGATTTTCGATTTCGGATTTTTTGGACTTTCGTTGGCAAGAAAAACTTGTCACTTAAGGACTATTTTTTTCAATCCCCAATCCCCAATCCCCAATCCGAAATCCGCAATCTTTGTTATTTCGGATTTCGGATTTTCGATTTCGGATTTTTTGGACTTTCGTTGGCAAGAAAAACTTGTCACTTAAGAAATATTTTCCCTTAAA
>JAIOZM010000008.1 GCA_021740585.1 Bacteroidales bacterium | reverse complement strand
ATCCGAACATATAGTGGTGGTGAGTGGTTGTTGTGTAGGGATGCAGCATGCAGCATCCGTACATATAGTAGTGGAGAGTGGTTGTTGAGTAGTAGGGATGCTGCATGCAGCATCGGTACATATAATTATGCCACGCAGTATATTCGAAGTGAGGTTAAGCTTCTCCCCTTTAGGGGAGACGGGAGAGGGGTAGGATGATGGGGTGTGGTGATGTTTACAAAGAGGGGTTTATGTACAATAAAGTGTATTTAGGATTAAAAATAAGGTGTAAATTTGAAACAGGTTTAAGAAATTGAAACTATACTTTTTTAAGACGAGTCATGCTGGGGAGAAAGAAAAACACCACCACATTAACACATCACCACATTAACACATTAACAAATTACCACACCAACTTTAATTCTTTTTCCCTACCTTTGCAATCTGTATATGAGTATGCTTCAAATGACTAAAGATTACAAATTTTTAAATGCCATCAATTCTCCCGACGATCTTAAGAAACTCGGACTGGAAGACCTGTCTCAGGTTAGTGAGGAGCTACGTCACTTTATCATCGACGTTGTCTCAGATAATCCCGGGCATTTTGGCGCAAGTCTTGGTGTGGTTGAACTAACGGTTGCCCTTCACTATGTCTTCAAAACTCCATACGACAAATTAGTTTGGGATGTAGGCCACCAGGCTTATGGACATAAAATTCTTACAGGAAGACGCGATTTGTTTCATACAAACAGAAAATATAAAGGTATTAGTGGTTTCCCAAAACCTTCTGAAAGTGAATATGATGCTTTTGGAGTAGGGCATTCCTCCACCTCTATTTCTGCCGCACTGGGCATGGCGGTTGCTGCCAAACAGCACAAGGAAGAAGACCGGCAGGTTGTGGCTATCATTGGCGATGGCTCATTAACTGCAGGTATGGCTTTTGAAGGATTGAATAATGCAGGTATTGAGAATTCAAATCTTCTGGTTATTCTCAATGACAACAATATGGCCATAGATCCAAATGTTGGAGCCATGAAAGAGTATTTACTTGACATCACCACCTCAAGAACCTATAATAAAGTTAAAGACGACGTCTGGAATTTTCTTGGACGAATGAGCAAACTAATGCCGGATGCACGTCGTTATGCTCAAAAAGTTGAAAATGCTTTAAAATCGATGATGCTCAAACAATCAAATATGTTTGAGTCTTTGAATTTCAGATACTTTGGTCCGGTTGACGGTCATGATGTAATTCATTTGACCAAAGTTCTTGAAGACCTCAAACACATTAAGGGTCCAAAATTATTGCATGTAATCACAACAAAAGGGAAAGGTTTTAAACAGGCAGAAATTAATCAGACTGCGTACCACTCTCCCGGAAAGTTTAACAAAGAAACCGGAGAAATCCTCAGCATTAAATCTGAGAAGCCCCTTCCCCCTAAATTTCAGGATGTGTTTGGAGAAACCATTCTGGAACTGGCCAAAACAAACAAAGATATTGTTGGAATTACACCCGCAATGCCCACAGGAAGTAGCTTGAAGATCATGATGGATCAAATGCCGGAACGTAGTTTTGATGTTGGCATTTCCGAACAGCATGCGGTTACTTTTTCAGCCGGATTGGCCATTCAGGGCATGAAACCCTATTGCAATATTTACTCTACTTTTATGCAACGCGCTTACGATCAGGTTGTTCATGATGTAGCTATTCAAAATCTGAACGTAGTTTTGTGTCTCGATCGCGGAGGACTTGTTGGTGATGACGGAGCAACACATCATGGTGTTTTTGACCTTGCCTATCTGAGAAATGTTCCTAATATGATAGTTTCTGCGCCCATGGACGAATCTGATCTCCGCAACTTGATGTACACCGCTCAGCTAAAAGATCATGGTCCCTTCAGCATTCGCTATCCGCGAGGACGTGGAATATCTGCCGACTGGAAAAAAGAATTTACAGAAATTGAAATTGGTAAAGGCCGTATGCTAAAGGATGGACGTGATTTAGCAATATTAACCATCGGAAATACTGGAATTCTTGCCAAAGAGGCCATTGAAATACTTGAAAAAGAAAACTACCATATTGCCCATTATGATATGCGTTTTGTTAAACCAATTGATAAAGAACTATTGCATTCTGTTTTCAAAAAATTCAAATATGTAATTACAATTGAAGACGGTGTGATACAGGGTGGGTTTGGAAGCGCTGTAATTGAATTCATGTGCGACAATGTGTACACCTCCACAGTAAAACGATTGGGCATTCCCGATAAATTCATCGAACACGGTACCCAACAGGAATTATACAAAGAATGTGGATTCGATGTGGGAGGTATCATTAAAGAAGTGAAGGGAATGGTTAAGAAGAGGGTGTTGTCGCAGGTATCCTGATGATATTTTGGGTAATTTGTGGGGACGTTGCATGCAACGTCCGTACAAATTTCCCAAAATAATTACGTCCGTACAAATTTCCCAAAATAATTACGTCCGTACAAATTTCCCAAAATAATTACAATTCAAATTTTATGCCCTGAGCCAGAGGCAATTCCGTTCCGTAATTAATGGTGTTGGTTTGTCTTCTCATATAGGCTTTCCAGGAATCAGATCCCGATTCACGACCACCACCCGTTTCCTTTTCGCCGCCAAAAGCTCCACCAATTTCTGCCCCGGAGGTTCCTATATTCACATTTGCAATTCCGCAATCAGATCCTGCCTGTGAAAGGAAAAGTTCTGCTTCGCGCATATCTAAGGTAAAAATGGAAGATGAAAGTCCTTGTGGTACGTCGTTCTGAATATGTATTGCTTCTTCTATTGTTTCATATTTGAGGAGATAGGCCAGAGGAGCAAAAGTTTCTTCCTGCACAATTTTATAATGATTCTCAGCTTCTGCTAAGGCAGGAACAACATAGGTGCCCGATTCAAATCCTTTGCCTTGTAATACTTTTCCGCCAAATAGTACTTTTCCGCCTTCCTTTTCAAGCTGAATCAAAGCATTTGTAAATACCTCAACAGCTGTTTTGTCAATCATAGGTCCTACCAGATATTTTTCGTCCAACGGACTTCCAATTTTCTTTTCAACCTGACTATAGGCATTGATTAACCGTGACTTAACATCATCGTAAATGCTTTCATGAATTATAAGTCTTCTCGTACTTGTACATCTCTGACCGGCGGTTCCAACGGCACCAAATACGATAGCAGGAATGGCAATTTCCAAATCTGCTTTCTCAGAAACGATAATGGCATTATTTCCTCCCAATTCCTGAATTACTCTTCCAAGTCTTTCACCAACAATTTTACCGACTCTCTTACCCACACTGGTTGATCCGGTTACAGATACCAATGGTATTCGCTTGTCCTGAACAAAGTTATCGCCCAAAACAGATGATTTAGCAACCACCAAATTAAATACCCCTTCAGGAACCTCGTTTTCTCTTAAAACATGTTGAATTATTTTTTGAGTCGCAATAGCGGTTAAAGGCGTCTTGGAACTAGGCTTCCAAACAACTACATCACCCGCAATAGCGGCGATCATAGAATTCCAGGCCCAAACAGCCACCGGAAAATTAAATGAAGTTATAAGTCCGACTATTCCCAGCGGTTGATATTGCTCGAACATACGATGATTCTTTCTTTCAGAGGGCATGGTAAAACCGTAAAGTTGTCTGGATTGTCCTACAGCGAAATCGCATATATCTATCATTTCCTGAACTTCTCCTTTACCTTCCTGAAAAATCTTACCCATTTCCAGGCTTACCAAGTATGCCAGATCGTCTTTGGCATCACGCAATGCCAATCCTATTTGTCTTACAATTTCTCCACGTTGGGGTGCCGGAATTTTTCTCCATATTTTGAAAGCTCTGGATGCTTCATTCATTATATGCTCATAATCTTCAATTGTTGCATTCATTATCTGCGCAATTTCCTTTCCGTCAATCGGAGAAAATGAGGATGATTTATCCCCTTTAGTATTCAACCATTTTGCTCCGGTGCTTGCTCCGGGGTTAATGTCTTTAATCCCAAGACGCTTTAGAACTTCTGCTGTTTTTGTCTCAAACTTTTCCATTATAGTTGTGGATTTTAAATTTTAAAGTACAAAAGTACATTTCGTTACACTCTCTTAATATGATAAATAACATAGCTGTTGTTAAATATATAAAAAAAGAAAGAAGCTGAGCTATTAGATTTATTGTTGATTTTAGAGAATTATATTATCTTCGTGCAGTTAAAAAAAATAGTCTCCAAATATGCCCGGATGGCGGAACTGGTAGACGCGCTGGTCTCAAACACCAGTGATAGCAATATCGTGCCGGTTCGACCCCGGCTCCGGGTACAGTTTTTAGACCATAGACGATGGACAGTAGACCATGGTTTGTGGTCTTTCTTTTTGAGGGGGGGGGTGGCGGAACCGAGGAGGAGGCACGACGACGAGCTCATGAGGGTATTTCCCGAGTAACCGAGCCGACTTTAGGAGGCGAGCTCATGAGCGCGACGCCAGGAGTGCGAATAATAGGTAGACGCGCTGGACTTAAAATCCAGTGACCAGTAATGGTCGTGCCGGTTCCCTGTCTGCCGACAGGCAGGGATTCCGGCTCCGGGTACAAAAACAGAGTGAGAGTGAAGAGTCAATCTTCGCCAAGGCTCAGACTGACAAGCGAGAACGATGAACGAGAACTGTATTTTTCTTCGCTCTCATTCTGTCACGCACATTTTTCAAATACCTATTATATTTTTTGAAAAATTTGAAGCTCAATGCTAGTTTATTTAGAGTACAATCGAGCCCATTTTCCTTCGCTTTTTAACAGAATTGCTACAAAAAGGGTTAATTGAAATAATAAACACCATCAACAATTACAGACTACCATGTTGTGAAATTCATTACTACAGGTGTTACTCATTTTAATAGCCAGTTTGATTTAAGGGATGAATAAAGACCAGCTAATTTCCGGCACAATTTTGTTCCTGGTTAATATCAAATGTGATAATATTTGCGCTACCCAACTTAAAAAAGTTTTAGGTAGCGCAAAATTTTTAATTATTCGAGGATCAGCTTCTCTGTTTGAACGCCTTTTACATTGCGGACTTTAACAAAATAGAGGCCTGAAGGAAGGTCCCTCGTGTTTAAAGTCTCTTTGGTGGTATTAATGATCTTATACATCATCCGCTTACCAGTGATATCATACAGACTTACTTCTGAGCCTCGTTGAATGGTTGAAATATTCAGGTAGTCTCTTGCCGGATTGGGATAAACTCTAAATATATCTGTTCTTTCTTCCGTAACTGAAACAAGGTTATCTCTGCCATCTACAAAAATATATTCAGGCAGCGCTTCGCCTTCACCGGGTGCATACCTCCCGGATGAGTTCATTGCTATCCAGTCGATATAACCACCAACTGTGGCACTCCCCTCATCACCTAACCTTATCTCGTTATCATCATGTCCACTTTTTGTAGAAAATCCAGAAATAACAGGTGTTGGATTCTCATCCAGATAGACCGTATATTCTCCTGATTCAGAATTCATTGTTATCCTGAATGTATGCCACATGTCATCCCCTATGCTGTAGGTGCTATCCACTCTCTTTAAGTCAACTTCAGTAGTGTAGCCACCTTCGCCGTCAACGTAATTGACAGTCATCAAATCTCGGTTGCCTGAGGTGTTCGGACGAAAACCGAGCTCAAGTATGGTTGAGACACTGTCAAACAAATAATCTTCCTGGCTGTAGCCTTTTGTCCGTACAATTATTGTAGCCTCAACTGTTGCGGAGTCAAATTTCATATTAAATGTTTTTCTTGCATTGTCCTTTGTGCCCGTTGGGTCATAAGTATTAGGGGAATAAAAGTTAAGCACTTGAAATGTATCAACCATGACAATACTTTCATTGTTTTGTGGTCCGGGCAGATTCTCAGCGACTCCCCAGCCGGCTGTTTCAGGTAGTGCACTACCGGTGTATACTTTCCATTGTCCGAATCCCATCATAACAATGAAAATAAACGCAACAGATGTGTAAACTTTTTTCATAATTAAAATAATTTAAATTAGTATTAAGATTATAGATCCTCGGTAAGCTCCAAATATCGCCTTCAATTGTAAGTTATAAATTCAAAAAATCAGAACGCTTTAATATATAAATCCAGATAACACAAAAAATACCCAGTGTAATAAGATTTTTTTAGTTACTGTCAAATTTTGTATACACCCTATTTTCATGGGTATAAGACGAGCCATAATGCTTGGAACCCAAGTGTCCTTCGAATGCACCGGTAGTTGGAAATGCAGGGATTCCTGATAATTGCCATGCATGGATATGACTGAATGCCCTGATAGTATCCTGGTTATAGCGGTAACCCGAGTTCCAAGCACCACTGGTTACCATATCAGGGCTAAGGTTAATCATACCAAAAGGCCTGGTTGCGGAATTAAAGAAAAACCAGCGGGAATTGGCGGCGTCAACAAGGGGCTCCACCAAGTCTGCAGGAGTGATTTCAGTTCCTTTATTTGTTTCTTGTTTAGTTTGGCATGAGAGCAAGGAGGTAGCTGTAAGCATAAAAATACCGAAAGCCAGCGGGTTAAATCTATTGTAATAACTCGTTTGCATTTTAAACCATTTGTTATTTTATGACACTCTGCTTTAGAATTTGAGTGACTGCTATTAAATTTCTGAAGTTGATTCCTTTAAAGCTTATTATTTTATATACTTATAAGGACTGATAATCACTCTTTGTGATTACAGTATCTTTTAGTTCATCAATATTATTAATATTGATGGTTTCAACATTATGCATAATAAAGATTGGAACATTCGACTCTGATTGAGCATCTATATTACGAAATGTGGCATTTTTAACATCTTGAAGAATGAAGGGAGGACGGTAATCATTCTCGATGAATTTTATAGAAACATCATTCATGGTTAAGTTTTTCACATGTCTGATAAAAAACCCATAGGCTGGTATGGTTCCGAATTTGTATGGTTCTGGGTATCTTCTCTCATCCTCGGAAACTTGGGCCTTTGCCATTTTCTGTGTCCCTCCGCCTTGACAGTAAATATGAATGTTATTCATTCTCAAATCTTCAATATAATAACCGGGAATGCCGCTTATAATTGAGGCAGAAGCGGTGTTAAGAGCATTATATACATTAATATTATTGATCATGATTCTCCTGCACTTTCCGATCATTAAACTATCAGGTGCACGCATTCTGGCTCCAAGGCGTATGAAGAAAGGGGAATTTGTCACATCCCTCATGGTAATATTATTGATGGTTATATCTTCCAGTAATGCTCCATCAACTGTTTCAAGGGCTAATCCCCTGCAATAATCGAACAAACAGTTAGAAATGGTGATGTTTTGAAATCCACCATTGGATTCAGTGCCAAGTTTTATTCTTCCTGTTGGACCTTGTCTTCCTTCCCTTGAACCTCTTTTATACGTACCATCAAGCAAAGTGCCCACATCATAGCCACTCAGCTGGCAGTCTGAGATGGTCACATTTTTTGTGGAACGAGGATATCCCAAAGCAAAGGAACTTTTTAGGCAGATACCATCATCATTGGGAGAATTTACGGTACAATTTGTTATGCGTATATTTTGACAACAATCGATATCCATCCCATCCCTTTGGGTATCAATTTTTAAATTTTCGATTGTCAGATTATCAGTGCCGGTTGCAAGAATACAGAACCAGCCTCCCTGTAAAATTGTAATGTCCCTTATAATAACATTAAGACAAGAGAATAATGATATGGATTTATTGGCATAATTGCTTCCGGTTTTGTTGTATCCTCCCAGCAGGCCTTTTCCCCATATCATGCCGTTACCTATAATAGAAATATTCTGAAGGTTTTTTCCCCAAATCAGACTGTTTTCAAAGTGACTGTGTCCAAAATCCTGGTATTTATCACTAATAGCGGGTTCCGATTTATCATATTCAGATGAATCTTTTTCCGGAGCAGCTACAATAACCGCTCCCTGATCAAGGTATAAAGTAATATTACTTTTCAGTTGTATGGATCCGCTAAGGTAATCTCCGGCAGGAAAATATACAGTACCTCCTCCTTCGTCTGAGGCTGCAATTATAGCTGCATTTATACTTTTTGTATCTAAACAATTGCCATTCCCTTTCGCACCAAAGTCTTTGACATTGTAAAAATTTTTGTCATTTACCAGAGTTACTGCAAATGAACTAGCACTTATCAATAATAATGCACCTGCAAAAGCAAGCACGCATTTTAAAGATGTTTTTAATTTTATTGTTTTCATCATTTATTTGATTTTACTTCTTCTGCAATAATTGTGAATGTGCCACTTTCAAGAATAAACACATTTCTGGTACCAGATGCGAAATGTTTCGTATTCTTTCTAACTTCTTTTTCTCCATTTATGATGACAGATGAAAAGCGGTCAGGGATCCATATTTCTGCTTGTGTATTTCCTGGAACGGTGACTTCCAGATTCCAGCTATATTGCTTTTGAATTAGTTTAGCTTCGATGGTTCCCCTGATACAGGGTTTCCTGATGATTAGAGTGTCGAGATATCCAGGTTGTGGACAAACTCTAAATTTTTCGAACCCGGGTTCCAGAGCTTCGATCCCCATCACTTTTCTTATTATAATATTAGCCGGAGCTGATCCCCAGGCATGGTTCCAGGTAAGGTTGGGTTTATAGTATTCATCCCATGCTTCGGTAGTCATGGTCGATCCAACCTTGATCATATTCATCCAGCTTCGCTTACCCTCTGAGGTCATCAGGTTCAGGGCATAATCTGCAGCTCCAGCCATATATAATGCCTCAAGCAGATACTGTGCACCATAAACACTGCAAGCCATACCGCGGCTTTTAATAAACTCAAGGATAGTATCCATTTGTTCCTTCGGCACCAGCCCAAAGGCAAGGGGAAACATGTTAGCGTGCAGGCTTGCATGATCTGTATTTTCTCCATCAGTAAAAATACCCCTATCCTTGTCGAAGAAAGCAGTCATAAAACTTTTTTTAACCTGTTCAGCGCGTTTATAAAAGAAATCCTTATCCTCACTCTTATTTAAGGCTTCAGCCATTTTACCCATCAGAAGGAGACTTCGGTAATGAAAGGCATTTATTACTGTGTTATAATCGGCGAAAACATAACCATCCCTTTCTCCCTCGGGTGTTGGACCAGCATTCCTGGCCTGTTTTTCCCCAGCGGGAGTTCCTTTGGGCCAGTCTATATTATCCTTGAATTTATCACCGTTATAGTAGATACTTTTTAAAAATCCAGGATTAACCTTATCGGTTCGGGAACTGATAAGACCATCTTCGCGTGCAATAGAGATAAGGGTTTTGGATTTCAGATCCTCATAAGCTCTTTCAATAAATTCACTATTGCCGGTGTTCATAAAGTCTTCCCAGGCCATAAAAACAGTATGCATCTGCCATTCGGTTGGCCAGGAAGCATGGTAAATCAGAAAGTCGGCTGTATACCGGGCTATGCTGAATTCCCGGTCAACGGTATAATGGCCTAATTGCTGGATATAGGCATCGGCTTCATAAGGCATGCGTTCCCGGTTTCCATCGGCATATACACCCAGAAAAGGCGTGGCTTTAAGGGTGTATTTGCAAAGCTCCCAGACCCTGTTCAGATTTTGATTATCTGATTTAAAAAAGGAGGCTCCATCATCGAAGGGATAATAAAGAGCGAGTTGACGGAGATTGTGAATTTTGAATCCTCCGGCCTTGCTCCTGATTTCCACATACCTGAAAGGCATGACTTCAGGAAAAAAGGGGGCAAGCTTTTGTGAATGGGGATACCTGTTATCATGCGGTGGCAAAGCAACCCGGAAGGTATGTGTTCCTTTTTGAAACCCTACATCGACTTTTTGAAATCCGATATTGGAAACCCCTGGTTCTTTGTTTACAGTTAAGTCAGGATTTCTCCGTTCTCCTAGATAAATTTCCAGTACAGCACTATCATCGGTAATATTTACGTCAATTTCCAGGGTTCCGAATGCGGCTTTTCCAAAATCAGCAAAAAAATGACCCTCTTCCAATTTTTCAAACTGAAGGGGTTCCAGCATCTTAAATGTGGCGGTCTGACGGTTTTCGCTGACCCACTGACCATTTTTCATCTCAATATAACGACTCTGTCCAGGCCAATCAGGATTTCTGCCCGAAAATAATCCTGTATTGAACTGCTGTTCTTTGCTGTATTTGCTGATTGTATTGTTTTCACCGGTGACTCTAACTTTCCAATAATAAGTGGTTTCGGATTTGAGTGTTTTTCCTGAATAAGGCACATTAATCGATTTTGCTGACCAAACCACATCGCTATCCCAGTAATCCACCTTTCCTTTTTTAAGCCAACGCTTTGATGATGCTAGCAGGATATGGTAAGATTTTTGATTTATTCCCTCTTTTGGAAATATCCAGCTAAATTCAGGGATACTATCTGTTATAACTGCCTTTTCCGGTTCACGGAGGAGTTCACACAACAGTCCGGTGGGTGAGGGTATTTTATTGAATAGCCCTTTCGAACAGTTTGTAAAAGATAATACCAGGATAAGAATGATGACAAGGGATGGCCCTTTCAACTTTTTTAGGGTTTTAAATCCTGCTCCAATGATCTGGAACCATATTCGGAATAAAGCGTTTTTCATCTGTTTATTTTTTCATTGGTCAGATTTAGCTCTTCATGACAGCTTCTCAAAGACACTCACCCCAAAATGTGAAATTATCACGAACATAGTGCTTGTTTTCTTGTCATGGCTCGGCTCATGTCTTAGCATTAGAATTCTATTGAGTGGGATTCACGATTGTGTTTTGAAGACCATACAAAAAGTATTCATCCCCATCATAATCCTCCCTGATAATATAATATCCATTTTCAACCTCTGTGTTTTCAATAACTATATCAGTACACCGATATAACTTAATATTTGCGGCAAATGAGTTAGATGCATATGTATTACGAATAATAGCACCATCTACATTGAACAATGCAATATTATCATCGCCACAGGAATTAAAATTACAATCTTCAATAACAACATCACCAATTCGAGGGTGATTGGGTTGTCCAATTTGCGGACCACCACCGGGAGTTGCGAGACAAGGCACTCTTCCGTTATTAGTAGTTATTCTTTCAATCCTGCACCGTGAAAACCTAATGTTTGTGCATCCATTTTGAAATACTCCTCTGGAACGATGTGTCCATAAACAATCCTCAAAAACGATGTCGCTACCCCCATTAAATTGGTATGTATTGCCTCCATGTTTACACTTCACGCCGATAATATCCCCTAACTTGTATTCATCTCTGGCTACACTCCACTTTCCATCAATTTTAAATACCCACATAGTACCGTCTAATTGGTAAGTTTTTTCCGGGTTATAATGAACTTGAGGATTATTTTCCAATATAACTTTCGGGTCGCTTTTATCATCTGTATATTTTCTTAAGTATTTACCCTGAGACAATCGTTTTCCTGGCACACTCCATATCTCTTCAGGTGTTGGAAATCCAGAGTGAAGCTCTAAAATTAATTCCTCAGCTTCGGGATTTACGGAAACGACTGTTCCCTGGGTTACAGTAAGGTAATTCCGGGCAAAATTGATATCCCGAAAGGTTAGCCTGTGAACATTTTGACCATCGATATCCGGGGTAGAACCATCTGAAGTTATAAATATAGTATTTCGCATGCCTTCACCTTCTATGATTAGTCGTCCATTTGGGCCAGGATCAAAATCACCCGGCAAATCGATTGCAGGATTAGATCCCAGGAAAAGATACGTACCGCTGTTGTATTTCAGTACAATCTGGTCTCCCGTATTGTTCTTAAAATGCTCTGCAACAGCGGCCAAAGCCATATCAGTACCTGGTTTGGCATTTTCCTTGGATACTCCGAATTTGGTTTCTACATTCCAAATTATATGTTTACTCTCTTTACTCTCATCACGGGAACAAGAAAGGAAAATTACAATTGCAAATAAATAGGCTACTCTCATTAGGAATTCTATTTTAAATATATTATTTCTTAAAATTTACTATTCTAACTTCGTTGTTATTACCTTTCTTCCGAAGGAATTCTTCTGGTTTCCCTGAAAAATTTTCATTATTGAAAATAGCTTTTCTCGTATTTTCAACCTCAATAGCTGGTACTTCAGTATTGTAGTTTTTTGAACAAAAGTTCCTTATATAAATCCCATCGGAATCTCTTATGGTGAGGGCAGTTCCTTCCTGAACATAGATTTCCACCTCACGAAAACTGAGGTCTTTAACAAACTTTACTTCCATACCGGTCTCAGCTGAAAAAACGACATCTTCAAAAGTTAATCCGTCAACCGGGGCTTCCGGCAAACCAAATATTTCTCCTGCCTTCTTAATGTTTATGCCTGAAATATGGCTGTACCTAATATTTTTAAAGAATGGGGTGGTTTCATCCACTGGATTTTTCGACTCATCTTTATCATCATAATACATATCAATGGAAATTCCTGTTCCAACATTATCCATTATTATGTTGGTTGCCCTAATGTTTTCCACTGTATTTCCACGACCGCGTCCTGTTTTTATCCGAAGACCACGGTAGGTATTCTGGAAAACGCAATTACTGATCAGTACATTTTTAACGCCCCCCGATGTTTCGCTTCCGATCCCGACCGCGCTGCGCCCATGCGCAAAGGTGCAGTTGGTAATCACTATATTCTCACAGGGTATATTTATTTTTCGTCCTATCTCATTATACCCCGATTTAATAGTTACGCAGTCATCTCCGCAATCCACAAAGCAATCGCTGATCCTTACATTTTTACAGCTTTCCGGATTTATTCCATCTGTATTTGGTGATTCATAGGGTTGAATAATAGAGATGTTGTCGATGGTTACATTTTCACAATAGACCGGATGAACCGTCCATGAAGGTGAATTAAGAATGGTAACGTCACGGATCAGGATATTTTTACAATTATATAGATTGATTACCCTGGGACGACGATATTTTATTGGACTTCCGGGAGGATTTTCAGGTTCCCTTTCTACAATGCCGGCCTTTTTACGCATATCCTTTGTGATCAATGCAAGCTCCCACCATTTTTGACCCTTTCCGTCGATAATCCCTCTGCCTGTGATAGATATATTATTTAAGTTGTGACCTGTAAACAAAGAAGCGTATACCTTTCGGGGTATGCCTTCCCAGAGTCCATCAATCACCGGGTAACTATTGATATCTTCAATGGCATATATTTTTGCTCCGGCCATGATTTCAATATGCACATTACTCTTTAAAAAGAGTGGTCCGGTAAGGTATTCCCCTGCCGGAAATATAACTTTTCCACCTCCAAATTTTTCACACTCATCGATGGCTTTTTGAATGGCCTCAGTATTAATTGTTTTTCCATCAGGAATAACACCAAATTCCTTTACATTATATATTTGAGAAATTCCGGTATTATTTATTGCCAATATTAGCAATAGCGCAAATACAATTTTCATATAAGTTTTTTTCATTAATTTAAATTTTTAAGTTGCTATAACCGAATAATCTTTCTCTGTACGGGATCCCATTTTGTCCGGCACTTTTCCCTGTAGGAGATGTCTGCCATAGCGATGGTAACGCCTACTTCATAAGCTTTTTCAATATTCGCTGAGGGTGTGCCACCATTGCGGATGCAGTCGATCCACTCTTTCAGGTGGAGGTGATTGACATCCCAGATGCGGCCACCAATGTTCGTTGAGACGAGTCCTCTGTCTTCATAGTATCTGGTTGAGGCGGAGCTGACGGCATCGACGGCACTTGCGGTGAGTGCGCCCCTTTTTATCTCAATCATGGGTGCTGAAGGGTTCACCAGTCCCCGTTTTATCATATCCCCGTATTTTTCTGAACGTCCATCGGGGGTGACAGTCAGGTCGCCACCAACGGCCATCCAAGCATCCTTCCCGTAAATTGACCGTGGTCTGAATTTGGATGAGGTGAGGTTGGCGCTATAGGTGAGGGTATAGCCTTTATCCGGGAATTCGAAATTGGTATGCAGTACATCGGGGATATCGCCAAAATCGGTGTAGTAATATTGTCCGCCGGTTGCCACAACGGTATCGGGGATCCCTATCCCCAACAACTGGTTCATCGCATCATATTCATGCGAAAACAACTGTCCGTAAAGTCCGGTATCATAGTCAAAATAGCGCGCCCAGCTATAGTACCTTTGGGTGCTGAATGGCACATAGGATGAGTTACCCAGCCACTGCTTCCAGTCGATGGACTTTTTATCGCCCGGTTTGGGTTTGCCATTGCTATCGAGGTGCCTGATCCAGGCGCCCTCTTCAGAGTTGCGGTTTGTTGTGGTCTCAAGGTGAGAAACATCTCCAAGCATACCGCGATCGAGGATCTCCTTGGCCTGCTGGAAAACTGAATTTTGCGGGTACTGATGGCCTGCCTGGAATACCTTGTTGCTGCTTTTGACTGCCTTATAGAGAGGTTCGATCTCCTCTTCTCTTCTGATAATTGCTTTTTCAGTGTATATATGCTTTCCCGCTTTGGCTGCATCGGTGGTCATCCAGGCATGGTGGTGGTCGGGTGTGGAGATAATCACTGCATCAATGTTTTTATCGGCCAGCATATCGTGGAATGTCATGTACCTTTTTACCGGGTGTTTTTTGGCGATCTCCCCACCGGTGAAGATGTCGTGCTGCGCAACTGCAATTCCTCGTTCAGCATGCAAATCGAATACATCGCAGATCCCGGTAATGGCGACATTCAGGTTCCCCTGGCTAATATGTGCATCAAGGGATCCCGCGGCCGACTTTTTATCGAATTCGCTTTTCTCCATAAAGCCGAGGGAGGCGGCCAGCTGTCCACCCCGCACCCCGAATCCGGCAATCCCGATCCTGAGGGTCTCTCCTTCGGAAGCAGTTACAGGTTTTACGCTCGACATCAGGTCGCTGAGTCCGAGTTCATCAACAAGCTGCCTTTGTAGGCTGTGTTTGTTATCGTAGTTGGTTTTTCTGAGCACCTGAAGTCCGAGTAGTCCCACTACCGGTAGTCCGGCAAGCGCCTTCAGTACTTTTCTTCTGCCGGGAGAGGGGTTATTCTGATTCTGCCCGCTCATGTTTCCAGCCTTACTGATGCTGTTTTCCAACCGTCCTCTCTTGTCATTTTTATCATTCATCTCTGAGGCCATATATTTTTAATTCTTTTTACGTTTATTGATCAGGCTGTCGAGTCCGTAGCAATGTGCAGCCGGGAAGATTGCAAACAGCAGCATGGCAACAGCCTCAATCAATGTTTTATTCACGATCAGGTAGTTTCCTTCCAGCGGTATGGCATGTCCCATGCCAATAAAGGGCGGATTCATCAGATAGTAGAGCAGCAGCAGGCCTGTGCCGGCGAATGCTGCAATCCGGGTAAACAGACTGAGAATGAGACCGAGACCGATGGCGATGAGCCCCCAGGTATTCAGGGCATCCACAATATTCAGTACACTGCTGTTAGAAATAATCCATTCAGCGAATCCCGAGAGTATCCATTTGGATTCTGCCAAGAACCCCAATGACGACCAATCAGGGTGCAGCAGTTTGAAGAGGCCCTCATACAGGAGGTGCCAACCTATGAGGAAGCGCAGGGCAACCAGGATTCCTGTCTGCCATTTTTGATTATTAATACTGACCATATATTTTGAATAAGAATAGGTTGTTTTACTACTTTAAACAATTTCTGGTAAAATGAAAGGTGCCCGGTAATTTCTGCTTAGCATGGCATTGGCTTCATTTTCCCCTTCTCCAATAAATCTTTCAGAAACAGGGTCAAATTCAAGCTGTCGACCAAGGCGATAGGAAATATTACCGAGGTGAGCCAGAGAAGAAGATAAATGACCTGTTTGCACTGGAGCATTCTGTATGCTCATATCGCGGGCACGAACCGAGTCGAACCAGTTTTGAAAATGAAGGGTAAGCTCACCTTTCTCGGAGCGGGCCGGACCAGGCTCCCTGCCTTTTCCAAGGTAAGTTTCGTAAGTATCATAGCCTTTTATCACCATGTAACCTTTGTCTCCGTAGAATATATTCCCTACACCTACACCGTCTTCTAGATTTGTGCACCAGTTTCTAACTTCGAACTGGATTATTTTCTTTTCTTTTGGATAATGGTAAGTGGAGGTAAGGATTTCGGGCACTTCCTTGCAGTCATCCCAAAGAAATTTGCCACCCATTGCAGAGATTCTTTCGGGCAGACTGTTTACTCCCAGGCCCCACATGCACAGATCAGTTTCATGGATTCCCTGGTTGCCTACATCTCCATTTCCGTAATCCCAGTGCCAGTGCCAATTATAATGCACGAGATTTCTGGAGAAGGGGCGTAATGATGCAGGACCAGTCCATAAATCATAGTTCAGGCCAGGAGGTACTTGTGAGATACCCTTATCACCGATGTCATTGCGCCAACGGAAAACCAGCCCTCGTGCCATATAAACGCGGCCAATCAAACCTTCTTCAAGATGCTTCATCGCTTCACGAATGGCCATAGAACTGCGTAATTGAACTCCGTGCTGAACAATACGGTTGTATTTATATGCAGCCTCTATCATTTTTTTGCCTTCGTATACATTGTGTGTGGCAGGTTTTTCTACATATACATCTTTTCCGGCCTGACAAGCCCAGATGGTTTGCAGGGCATGCCAGTGATTTGGTGTTGCCAGTGTCACTGCATCGATTGTTTTATCGTCGTAAGCCTTTCGAAAATCCTGTTCGATGTTAACCTTTCTTCCGTATGTTTTTTCAAATTCTTTGGCACTTTCCTGCAAGACGTCCATATCGGGATCGCAGAGTGTGGCCACCTCCACATTTGCTTTTTCTGTGAGACCCATAATTTCTTCAATGTGCGTTTTACCCCTGCCATAAACGCCAAGAACAGCTATACGTATTCTGTCATTTGCACCTTTTGCTCCAGCAGTTAGAATAGTAGGTGCATTAATGGTTTCTCCTTTTAAAGCGATGGGTGCAATAGTTGCAACCAATGCACCTGTGGCTGCTTTCTTAATGAATGATCGTCTTGAACTTTTCATGCTTTTTATTTTTGAGTTGATAACTGATTTCTAATTGCCTTGATTGCTGTGGGCGCTTGTGTTTCCAAGCTCTCCCATTTGCATTCGATGGATATCTTTCCTTTATAACCAACATTTTTTAATGCTTTGAAATAGGCTGTAAAGTCTTCGTTGTGTGATCCCGGAGCAGCCCGTTCATCTTTTTCAGCAAGGTGAGTGTGCTGAATCAGATGACCATATTTTTCAATACTTTCTGGTTCTTCTCCATTCATGAGCATGTGGTAAAAGTCAGCGAGAAGCCTGAAATTGGGATGATTTACTTCCTCTACTATCTTGCCGCCTTCGGTAACCGTATTTATAAAGTTACATTCTTTACTATTAAGCGGTTCCAAAACAACAACTACATCATATCTGGCTGCAATTGGGGCCATTTGACTGCAAAGGTCAATAAACTGTCGTAGTGCTTCGTCATGGGAAAATCCATCGGGAATAGCTCGAGAGCCTCCACTGCCAAAAACAATGTATTTCACACCGGCTTTTTGTGCCCTTAGGAATGCGATCTCCATATATTCCAGTATTTCAGGATGAACTGCTTCAGTTCCCACACTTTTCATATTTTTTGGTATAAAGCTGTTACAGACTTTTATAGGAATAGGGGCATTTAGTGCCTGTTGCAAAACCTCGTTAAATACCTCCTCACTTTTCGTTGGCATTAAAAATCGGCTTACGCCTTCCTCGATATAGGCATAACCATACTTAGCCAGCATATCGGCATTGGAAACGCTGGTACACACGCCAATTTCGGCGAGGAAAGTATTCGATTTTTGAGAATTGCATGAGTAATTATTCAAAGTGATTAAATAAACAATTACCTTAAAAACAGGTTTTTTTAGCATATTCGTCTTTTATTGGTTTAGTCTTTAAAGTTCTCAGAAATCTCTGTAATTTCTTCATCGGTCAGGTCCCCGCCAACGACAACTAAATGCTTCAAGACTAATTTTTCTCCAGATTGAAGCTCTAGTTTCACTGGACTTGCATTTTTATCTATTGCCTGGCCGCCAAAATTATTAGAAGCGAAAAGCCCATATCCTCGGGCATGTGACCAAGCTGGATAATTGGGATTTTCAGGATGATCGAAAATAACTACAGTAATTACCTCACCTTCTTTTTTGGCACACAATGCCACCCATGCACTTCGTTTTCCCCACACATCGCCTTTTGTAAATCCTTCAGTGTTACGGTAAACGCCGTTTACACCTTCGTTATTTAATACTGGGATTGCCGTAGCATTTCCATTCGCATCAAGAAACATGGTCGGCTTATCTGCTGGTTCTTCAAATGCCCTGTCCATTCGCAGGCCTAAAAGTCCTTCCTTATTTTCCCTGAATGTAACCTTTTTCCGAGCCGTGAGTTCCGTTATTCGTTCAATTTTACGAACCCCGTTTTCCTCGCTGAAAACAAAGCTTGTTTTTTCGTTTAAAAGAACCTCATTGTTGATATCTACCCAATCTGACATTGTAACCAAAGTTCCGGTTTTCGCATTGGTTTTCGCAATTTCCTTAAATTTTATGGATCCGTAATTAGCTTTGTCTTCAGGTTTGATGGCAAAGGAGTTGTTCCAAAAATCCAATCCGTTAACATCGCCAAAATTTAGCCATAATCCCAAATGGTGTGGGTGGTCAGTGCGTTCAAAAGGTTTTGGATTAATCGGATATCCCCTTGTTATGTTCTTCCCCGAAGCGGTCATAATAGGATAAAGCACCTGTTTCTCCATGTCGTCGGGATAGATGTAGGAGGTAAAGTAGCTGTCGCCAAAATAAACATCAACTTTTTTGTTCGCTTCATTGTGTTTGAAATCGATCTTCCCTTTAACGGAAAATGAACTTAAACCAAAACACAACACAACTAAAATGCTTAAAATTACTTTCATCTTTTTGTTTTTAATATTTTTATTAGTTCAGGAATTTAAATACTATAATCAATTATATTTTCCATTAAATTTACTACTTATCCTCACTGCCGTTCTTTTGGTAAACTCATAAGGGCTTTCAGTTGCTTTTTCAATGGCAGGAAGAATTTTAAGGATTGAATCTTTGTCTAAATCTTCGATAAATAATGCAGCATACAAACCCACTATCAGGTTGGGATTTTCCAGATTGGCAGCAAGAATCTCCAATGCAGGTTCTGTTTGCCCCAATCTGCATAAAGCTCTGGCCGCTGCTATTCTAACTCCATCAGATTCGTCATTTAAGGCCGACTGCAGCGATGGAACAGCCTCATTCGCCCACTCAGGGATATTCCCCAGTCCGTAGGCAGCCCAAAATCTGATTGCTGCACTTTCATGGTTAAGTGCTTTTTTCAGATCTTGTAAATTTTTTTCATCATCCATTTCCATTACATTCATACATTCTTTTATCAAATTCAGGTTTTCTTCATGCTTAAGAATGTAATATTTGTTTCCATATTGTTTCCCCATGTCTTCTAAAACTGGTTCGGGAATAAAACCAAGGTCTTTTGTTTCCAGTATCAGAGAAACCATCATCTCCCGCATTTTCAATAAAGTATCCTTATATGCCGGTTCTCCGGCGAGGTTATTCATTTCCCAGGGATCATTTTCCAGATCATACAATTCTTCTGTTGGACGTGTTGGTTCAAAATACCGGTTGGTTTCTTTATTAAGCTCGTCTTTGGCATATAACTGTCTCATGTACTGTATAATTTCTTTCTCATCCTTATAAGTGTTTGGCTGGGCGTGTGGTTTATGTGGGAAAAAGTTGCTGATATATTTAAACCTGTGGTCACGTAATGTACGAATCAAATCAACTGTTTCATCACACCGGTCACGGGCTGCAAATACATACTCAGCAGGCTGGTAGTTTTTGCCGTAAAACGATTGTCCCTGCATTGTTCCTGGAATGGGAATACCGGCCAGATATAGCGAGGTTGCAGAAATATCAATTTGAGTCACCATGTCATTTCTTAGATTTCCTGGACGGGCTACTTCCGGCAATCTTACAATCATAGGAATCTTTATTCCTTCATCATATAAATACTGTTTCCCCCGCAAATGGCTTATCCCATGGTCGGTAAAAAGAAAAACAGCGGTATTTTCAGCAATGCCTTCTGCTTCCAACTTGTCGTATATCTTTTTCACTTCCCCGTCAAGATATAAAACTGAGTTCAGGTATTCAGCCCAGTCTTTTCGCAAGACTTCGTCATCAGGGTAATATGGAGGTAATTTAACAATATACGGATTCACAGGGTTTGGAACTTGAGCATTTCTGTATTTACCTCCATTAAGCTGAATTTGGGCAAAAAAGGGTTGTCCAGGTTGTCGATGATCCCAGTTGTTGGAATCGTACATGGAGCGATCCCATTCAAAATTGTAATCGGTTTTGGCCAATTGCCCGTCCCTGTATAGATTATCAAGGATTGACTCATGGTTTCCCAGGACAGTGTAATAACCTGCTTCTTTAAAAAGCTTGGGTAAAAAAGGCAATTCTTCAGGTAATTGGTAGCTGTTGTAATATGCTTTGTTGCCTCCGCCTTTCCCTTTCTCAATCTGGCTGCGGTGATTATGGGCTCCCGAGGTAGTTTGGTACATACCTGTAATTAAAGCCGAACGGCAAGGAGAACATACAGGAGCTGTAACAAATGCATTCACAAACAATTCGCCTTCTTCAGCCAGTTTGTCGATGTTAGGGGTTTGTATTGTGGTTTCACCATAACAACTCCAATGCTCAGACATATCTTCTATAACTATCCATAGAATATTTGGTCTGAAAGATGCTTTGTCTTCAGGTTTTGATTGTGTCCATCCGGAAGTAATTGGTGTCATAACCAACAGGGAAAAAGTAATTTTTCGTAAATTCATGAGCATTTATTTGATAACAATTTAATTCTTGTTTTGCCTACACAATCCTTTTAGTAATCATGACCTGTTGACAAATTATGACACGCTTTCAGATAATCAGCAACCACCGTCCCAAGCTTCTCGTAGCCTTTTTCCAAATAATGAACATTTGCCTTCTGCTGCAAGGTTTTGATATCAAGAGAGGCAGTGTATAGGTCATTTATTTGAATTTCAGGAAAATCTTTTAGCACCTCAAGAGCGATCTGGTTATACAATACTTCATCACCAGAGATTCGCCCCTCTGATCCTTCGGGGATAAATGTTGTTGATGCCCAGATGATTTGCGCCTCGGTTGTGGAAGTAAGGATTTCAAATATTTTTCGAAGATTCGACCTGTAAACCTCTGGTGAATTATTCCTTTCCAGGCTTGAATTCCGTTTTCCATTTTCATCTATTCGCTTGAGGTCGTGCAAACCGAAATTAAGATGTATGATATTCCAATTAACAGACGAAAGCCACTTTTCATAGTTTTCAAGGAAATAATATGTATCTCCTCCATTTTCAGGAATACGAAATAAATTGGCAACACCGGCAAGTCCTTCGCGCACTGTTGGCGTATATCCAATAGATATGGAATTCCCAATCAATAAAAAATTTGGTATGTCAATATTATGGGACACAAACAGGAAAGCATCCTTGTTAACCAGATTTGGATCCAGTGTTCTTGTCCATAATTCTTCATTAAAATAATATGACTCCTCAATTTTTTTTTCTTCAGATTGCCCGTAAGTGATATCCTCAAAGAAAGTGATGAAAATAATTAGAATAAATACCGGGTAATATTTTTTTTTCATTTTTAAATTTTTTTATCTATAAATGATTTTCCAAATCAAATAGCTATTCCTTCAGGAAAGAAGATTTAATTTGTATTTTTCAATCTGGCTTTGGAAATTCCCGCATAGGGCTATATCGGATATAGGAATCAAAGATCTCCTTATCAGGTCCTACAACACGGGGATCTGATGATTTTTTCAGTTCTTCTTTAAGTGCCTTTTTCATTTTATTTTCAATTCCAGCATAATCAGCATTACCAGCTAGGTTTTTTAAACAGAAAGGATCCATTTTTACCTCATATAGTTCAAATTCAGGTCGCTTTTCAACCGCCAGATCTAAATATGTTCCTATATCTTCATTTCCATGATTTTCTATTATAAAGGATTTGGTAGGGGAAGGATCAATATCTGTAAAGGCCCAGTCTGAATGCAATTTTCCTTCTTTATCAAGACCGAACATGGGTAACAATTCATTGGTTGTACCTTGTTTAATGCTTTGCGGTGCTCCGGCAGGCCAGCGTTCAGGTTTCATATTCCAGATTAGCAGAAAATCCTTACTTCTAATCGCACGCTGGGGATACCCCCAATTCTTATAACGAGAAGACGAATGCCTTTCGCGACCGGTAAAAACATATTCTCTCGAACTATCGACGGTTCCCTGTTTTTTGGATTTGAGAATATTTAAGAAGCTTTTACCTGAAATCGCCTGCATTCCTTCAGGACTGGTCTTTGTAAGCTCAAGAATAGTAGGGGCGATATCTGCAAAACCAATGGGGTCTTCAATAATCCGGTTACCCTGAAATTTCTTAGGATACCTTACTGCAAAAGGCACATGCACTCCATATTCATAACTGTTTGCTTTTGCTCTCGGAAAAGGCATGCCATTATCGCTAGTCACAATTACAATTGTATTTTCGAGCTCTCCGATGGATTCAAGATAATCCAGCATACGTTGCAGGTGAAGATCAAACCATTCTATTTCAACGGCGTAATCCAGCAGATCTCCCCTGACTATTTCATCATCCGGAAAAAATCCCGGAATAGTTACCATATCCATTGTTTTATTGGTTCTTTTCCATGAATCCTGTTCGTACAATCTGTGTGGTTCTTTTGCTCCATACCAGAAAAAGAAAGGCTTATCCTTTCGAATATTATCAACGAAGTATTTAAAATTTTCAAAATAATTGACAGGACCAATCTCATCTGTCGGGCGCTCATCCTCCTGTGTATCTTTTTTATATTGAAAATTACTATGCTCGATTCCTCCGGCATTGGTCATTCTCCAAAGAGAGTCCCTATCACCTCTAGCGTATTCAAATGGATCAACACCCTTTCCTGTTCGTCCGGTAACATATCCATTAGTCTCCAACAAATCAATAAAGGGGACATATTTTTTCATCCATGAGGAGCCATGTTGACCCGACTGTTCATTTTGCCAATGATACCGTCCGGTAACGATAGAACCGCGGGAAGGAGCACATCCGGGTGATCCGGCGTAACAGTTACGAAAATAAATCCCTTCACTGGCAATACGGTCGAATGCGGGAGTTTCAACGAAATTGCATCCAATAAAACTGGTATGTGCGAAGGACTGGTCATCGCTTATGGCAAACAAAATATTTGGTAGTGTTGACTGATTTTGCTCAGATCTATTGCAACTAATTATAGCTAAAACAAAAACCGACGGCAGTATAACTGTTATTTTTTTCATTCGCGTAGATTTAATAATTATCATTTGGAACAGGCATTTGGGCGTACACTTCGTGCCGCCATTTTTGCAGTTTAATCGTGAGTTCGCCTGTTATAGTTGTCAGGCTGTCAGCAAGATTTGTTGTTTCTCCTTCATCCGTTTCCAAATTAAACAACTCATAAGCCTGTTCTTCTTCACCAAGCAAACTCTTTTCATACCATTCAATAAGTTTCCAATTTCCACTTCTTAGTGCGCCTGCCGGAACCATGCCGGAACCACTGTGGTAATGCGGATAGTGCCAGAAAAGCGTTTGATGGATTTCTATTGAAGGGTCATACAGGATGGGAACCAGGCTCTTCCCGTCAATATCTTCAGGATTATAGCCATTCGCTTCAGCCAGTTCAAGAAATGTTGGAAAAAGATCAATGGAACTAACTAAAGATTCGGAGATGGTTCCCGGTTTTATTTCCCCTTTCCACTTAACAATCAGGGGTTCCCTGATTCCCCCTTCATAAAGCCATCCTTTACCTGCCCTGAAGGGTGTCTGTGCCGCATAAGCCTGACTCCCTCCGTTATCTGAAAAGAAGATAATAATAGTATTGTTCTCAAGCCCCAGTTCCTGGACCTTTTCGAATATTCTCCCGCAACTCTGGTCGAGTCGTTCAATCATGGCTGCAATTACCGGATTGTTTTCCGGTTCGCCGATAGCTTTTAATTCTTCATATTTCCTGATGGTTTCGTACTTTTCCTTCAGTGGGTCATGGATTGTATTATGCGATACGAAAAGGAAAAAAGGGTTATTTCTGTTCCGTTTCATAAAATCAAGGGCCAGATTGGTGATCGTATCCACGTTGTGTGCGTCATTTTCAGCATCCTGCCATGGTTGGATCATTTTCCCAGAGGGTTTGTAAGTGATAAAAGTTTCATCGAAACCTTGTTTATCCGGATTATAGGGAAGACTTAAAGGCGGCGTTTTCTCCGGACTTAGGTGCCATTTTCCGAATAAAGCCGTTTTGTATCCTTTTTTCTGGAGCAATTCAGCAAAAGTGATGTGTTCAAGTGGCAAAAATTTCTGCCACTCAGGCTGATGCAGTGGATAATCCTCCCGATCGTTACCTGTTATAAAATCTGTAAGATGCAGTTTTGCGGGATATTTGCCGGTCATAATACTGGCTCTGGTGGGTGAGCATACCGCTGCTGCTGCATAGGCATTGATAAATCGAATGCCCTCTGCTGAAAGATTATCGATATTTGGTGTTCGATAATAACTGCTTCCGTAACAACCGAGCTGAGAAAAGCCCAGGTCATCTGCCAGGATAAAAATGATATTGGGAGGTGATTTTTCCATAGTGCAACCTGTTCCCACAATAAATGAAAAACCGAAGGCAAACAACGAGATTTTAAATTTTGAATTCATCTTAAAAATTAAAAGTTTTAATGGATATATCTCTAATTATCCGCTTTGATTATTTCTCCAGTTGGTTATTTAGTAAAAACATTGGGAATTGGGGCGTAAACCTCTGCCGTCCATTCTTTTAACTCTTCCAGCAGTTGAATGGCAATTATGGTTTCTTGTGATGATAAATCATTACTCTTGTAAGCTACATCGGCCAAGCCAAGATCGTCAGTGATGAAAGTGATAATGTTTAGTTTATCAATAGCTTTTTTATCAATTGCATATGTGTGGCAAGAACTAAATAAAAGTAATGACGGAGCAATCCACTTAATAATTGTTGATTTTTCCATAAAAATTTATTTTATACTTTTTTTGATTAATACACTTTAGCATTTTCAGGTAATTCATCTATTCCAAGTTTTTTAATACGCTGTTGAAATTCCTCCATAGTCTCATCCGGACTAGGCCATATATTGCTGGGTGTATGAGAATCATTCATAATTCTTTTAATTTCATTCACAATGTCCGGATATTGATTGCTTAAATCCTCGGACTGTTGCGGATCGGTGGTCAGTTTATATAGTTCAATTTTTCCCATATTTGGTTTATGTGCAAAATATTCACCGTATCTAACCGATTGACACTGTTTGTACTCCCAGTAAAGAAAATCATGCTTTTTTTGTTCTCCTTTTCCTAGTAGGGTAGGGAGCAAAGAGATGCCATCTATGTCTGAAGGAGGTTCTATTCCCAGAATTTCAGCCACAGTTGGCAGAAAATCCCAGAAAGCCCAGATATGATCACTTACCTGATTTGGTTTAATATGACCTGGCCATCGTGCTATAGCAGGAACATGAAACGAACCATCGTAAGAATCCCCTTTACCTCCCCTTGTGGGAGAACCTGAATTAAAGAAGTCAATAATTTCAGGATTATTCGGTCCATTGTCTGAAGCAAAAAATATAAGTGTATTATCATCCAATCCCAGGCTATCCAGTAAATTCATCAATTTACCAACTTCTGTATCCATGCGGGTAACCATTGATGCATACTCTTTTTGTCGTATCGGCCAAGGTCTGTCTTTATATTTTCCAAGTTCGGGGACTATATAGTCACCATGCGGAATGGTATAAGCCAGGTAAAGGAAAAAAGGTTCATTTTTATTTTCCCTGATAAAATCCAGAGATTTTTTGCAATACTCATCAAAAGCATATTTAGCCTCACCGGGCTTTTCAATGCCCCCGGGCAAAGCCTTTCCATTTTCGTTGTATTTGCATTGGCGCTTATAATTTTCGGTTTTGTAAAATTCACCGTTCCCCGGATAATAAACCCTGTCCCTGTTGTGATATAAAAATTCAGGATAATAGCAATGTGCTTGCTGTTGATTCAGATAACCAAAAAAATCATCGAATCCCATATTATTTGGGATTCCTGGCTGGTTAAAAAGAGCCAGACCCCATTTACCAAATAATCCCGTATTATATCCTGCCTGTTTAAGCAACATGGGAACTATATAATCATCCGGTTGTAATGATTCGCGGTATTCCTCATAACTATTTCCCCGTACACGGGCATGTCCGGGATGTTTCCCCTCCATTAGTGATGAACGCGATGGAGCACAAACAGCGTTACCTGCATAAGCATTGGTAAATTTTATTCCTTCTATGGCAATTTTGTCGATATTAGGAGTTTCAATTTTTTTCTGACCAAAGCAACCTAAATCCCCCCAGCTCAAATCATCACTCAGGATAAATATGATATTTGGCAAGGGTTCGGGTTTTTTACATTCGGTTCCCAAAACAGCTAGCCCTAATACGAGTATAGGAATCTTACACTTCATATTCGAAATGGAAAATTAGAATAATTTATTAATATTCCCGAAAAGTTATTCTCCGGTAAAAGAAACATTATGGTTTGTTAGCTCTTGCCACTTCAGAATTTTATTTTTCAGTTCTGAAATCTTTTCCTCATATCCATCGCTGTAATATAAATTATTTATTTCCAACGGATCGTTATTAAGATTAAAAAGCTGTGATTTATCCTTTCTGCCTAAAATCAATTTCCATCCATCGGTGGCTACCACTGTTAAAAAATTTCCGCTTTCCACAAAAATATCCCTGACTGCAGACTTTTCTCCTTTCAAAGCAGGTATAAGGCTTTCCCCCTGGAGATATTCAGGCGCCTGTTTTCCTATTAGATCCAGTAGTGTAGGAACCATATCTATCTGGCTAACACGCTCTTCAATGTTCTTTTGAGAACTGTTTAACCATGGCACCTTCAGTAGAAACGGAATTCGCGCAGATTCTTCGTAATGTACGCCTTTATGGGCAAGCCCATGAGAACTCATCATTTCACCATGGTCGGCCGTGAATACTACAATGGTATTGTCAGAAAGTCCCAGCGATTCAAGTTTATCCAATATCGCCCCAACACTCATATCAATCTCAGTTATTAGTCCCCAGTATTTTGCTTTTAGTTCGCGCCATCCTTGTTCCGTTGTATCATATTTTTCCGCCACTTCGCCTGCCACTTTCTCTCTATATGACAGTGGATCATCCTCGGTTAATTTATGATTAAAATTGCCTGGCAGCAGTATTTCATCTGGAGAATAGAAATTATCCAGCGGGCCATAGAACGGGGGATGCGGTTCAAGAAAACTGACATAAAGAATAAAGGGTTCATCTTTCACCTGATCAAGGTATTCAATTGCTTTTTCCTCGAGAAATTTTGGTTTGCAATCCTCCAGTGGAAGTTTTGCAGCAAAACTTCGGCTGAATTCATTGCCTTTTTCATCATTTGGTTCATAACCCTTTTCAAACAACCAATGATAATAGGAACTTCTGACATTTTGGTCCTTATCTGCCCTGTAATATTTGTTATATCCATCTTCCATTGATACCCATGTCTCAAAACCATGTTGTTGGAATACCTCATCTCCCAGATGCCATTTTCCCATATAGGCTGTGCGATATTCCGGATCATCGACAATTTCAGGTAGGGTTTTTATCTCTTCTTCCAGGGGTACATTATTGGATATGCATCCGTTAGTATGCGGATACAGCCCTGTAAGCAAGGATGATCTTGAAGGCGTACAAACAGCCTGGGTACAATATGCCTTTTGAAAAACATATGACTGACCGGCTAGTTTGTCCAGAGCTGGAGTCTGGATAACATTATTACCATAGGCTTTCATGGTAAAGAACTGCTGTTGGTCGGTCATTATAAAAAGGATATTAGGTTTGGAATTCCCATTAAAATGAGTGTTAGGTTTGGAATTCCCGTCAGGGTTTACTTTTGCACAAGAGCCTGAGCAAAGTGCTGTAGGTAATAAAAGTAAAATAAGTGGTCGTATCATGATATCAGTTTGTTTATTAAGCAATCAGGAACTTTCTTTTATAACACTGATAGCTGCAATTAATATTTGTATTAAAGTTTGCTTAGTATTATTAATAATAACCAGGATTTTGTAGCATAGTCCGGTCAGTGTTTGCATCAATAACCGTTTGAGGGAGAGGTAATAAATTATTGTATTCAAAAATGTTAATGCCCACGCCTTCAATGGTCGGATTATATTTTACCGCCCACTCTACCAGGAGATTATTGCGTGTAAGAGCATACCTTCGATGTTCCTCCGAAATTAATTCGCGGGATCTTTCTTTCAGAATAAATTCTATAGTGACATCGGATGCATCGATGGGTGATGCATTTGACCTTTGCCTGATTTCATTGAGATAATCTGCAGATTCCTGCAAATTTTCATTTTTATACAGCGCTTCAGCAAGTATAAGGTAAGTATCAGCCAGCCTCAGGTACATTTCAGGTCTAATGTTAGAAGGATCCTGTGAATTAGCAGGATAATAAGGATCGATACTTTCATATTTTCTGGGCCAAGGCCATAAAAAGTTATCAAAAAGGTCATCCCGTGTCCCATACTCTATTTTTGTATATTCGACAATCTCGAAGTCAGTTTCGGCTTCTTCGTTCTTGGGATACACATAATACTTCTTAAAGGCGTATTCTGAAAACCTGTCATCGAAAGATTCATACCAGCTATAGGCTGAATCAGAAATAGCTGCCAGGCACCTTCCTCTGCCTCCATTATACCTGTATAATATATAAGCATCCAGTTTTTTAAGCTTATCAGCTTTCGAGTAGTAATTGTTCCAGGTATTTTTTCTCATACCTTCCATTGAGCCGATAAAAGTTTCATGGGCATTGTTAATGGTCCATAGTACTTCCAAATTACCATCTTCACGGGTAGGATGGGCGAAAAGGTCCATAAAAACCACTCCGGAATCGGCCGGGGGAGGATTAGGGATATGGCTGTATGGAGGACCGAATCTTTCCGTCATAAGCTGATAATCATTGCTGTTGATTACCCTTTTAGCTTCATCGATAGATTCCTCAAAACGGCCCTGAGTTAAATACAATTCTGCCAGGTAATGACTGGCAACGGCACTGTTGGCGAACCCGGTCATCTCCACCATATCCAGGTTATTCCGTGCAAAGATCCAATCCTGTTCCATAACAGCCTGTATATCCCCTACCGGTGTGCGCTCCCAGTCTGACCTGTAGCCTTTACCACTTTGTATGTTCAAAGGGACGGCACCCCAGCATCCTGTGAGATGCCGGTATGCCCATGCCCTTATTAATCTGGCATGAGCAATTACCTTATTTTTATTTTCTATACTCTCTGCTTCACTTTCACCCTGCCATTCTATTTTGCCTTCAGCATAATCAATTATTGTATTTGCTGAATTAATAACGCTATATAGCCAGTTGAAAGCTATTTCTAAGTCGTCGTTTTCAGAATTCATGAAATTATAATCATTAAAACCACGCGAAGCACCACGCTCATTGTTGGCGTATGCATTGTCCACGCCAATAATCCATAGAAAGGCCGGACCGTCCTGTCCTGAACCTTTCTCCAACTCCTGCCTAACCAATGCATAAAGACCATTCAATCCATTCATGAATCCGTCATAATTCAGATAAAGATTTTCAGCGAATATGTCATCCATTGGAGTCTCTGTTAAGAATTCATCTTCATTGCAGGATGAAATTGCTAACAGTGTTAATATGAATAAGATATTAAGTTTTTTCATTTTTAAGATATTTTAGCATTAGAGACTGAACCTGATTCCAAATTGATATATGGCTGTCTGTGGTCTTTCATACTGATCGTTGAATTCCGGATCCATGGCAGTCCATTTTGTAAGTGTAAAAAGATTCTTAAAGTTTGCATATACTTCGAGGTTCGAAATACCTGTTTTCGAAGAAGGTAAGATTTTCTCTGAGAATGTATAGGAGAGTGTTAATTCCTGCAATCTGAGGAAACTGGCATCCCTTAAAAATGAAATTCCATATGAATTTGTACGTGAACTTTCATCCAGCCTAGGATAATCATTGTTTGGATTTTCCGTGGTCCAGTAGTTAACAGGATACCTGTTCTTTCTGAAATCACTATCACCGGTATCCAGGAAAGGATTTTTCTTCTCTATACCGTAAATTGAATTAAGGAAAAAGCTGAAGCTCCAATTTTTGTATTTAAAGGTATTTGTCATACCTGCAACAAAATCAGGTATTTGCTTTCCCTGTATCTTTTTATCAGAAGTACTTATTACTCCATCCCCATTGGTATCTTTTACACGAATATCGCCTGCCCTGACCGGACCCTGCGGTGTATTGAGGTTTGTTTCCTGCCAGATACCGTCAAAAACATAGTCATAATAGACATTGATAGGAGAACCGATAAACCATTTGTTCCCGATATCATCGATATAATTGCCCTCCTCATCGGTGAGGCCCACCTGGACAATTTCATTCTGGTAATGGCTTATATTAAAATCAGTTTTCCATATAAAATCCTTTTTCGATATATTGAAAGAGCTTAACTGAAATTCAATGCCCATGTTTTTAGTTTCTCCAATATTTTCAACGATACTTTTTACCCCATTTACACTTGAAATAGATTTTGACAACAGGAGATCCGTGGTATTTGAACTGTACAGATCAAGCAGACCTATAATCCTGTTCTTGAATAGGTTAAAATCAAGCCCCATATTCAATGATTTTGTTGTTTCCCATCCCAGTGTCGGGTCTCCAAGCTTATTAGGGTAGAATCCAACAAGTGGATTGTCATTCACATCTATATAAAATATTGTTGACAGATTTGGAAGTGTAGAGTAAGGAGAGATGGCCTCATTACCATTAATCCCGAATGAGATCCTAAATTTTAGGGCTTCAATGGGATCAATATTTTTCATAAATCTTTCATTGGCAATATTCCATCCCAGAGCAAAAGAGGGAAACAATCCGAACTTCCTTTCCTTACCAAAAGCGGAGTACCCATCTCTTCGTGCAGTTAGCGTGAGCAGATACCTTGAATCAAAGCTATAATTGGCCCTCAACATCTGGGAAATATGGGCATTTTCTGAATAGGAAGAAGAAGGTTCCCTCAGCAAGGCTTCCGCTGCCTGGTAGTAACTCATTGCATCATTTGGGAATCCCTCTGCATTAATTCTTTCGCTGTGGTTCCATTCGTTCTGTGCACTATATAGAGCGGTAAGGAATAGTCTATGCATTCCGATATCGGCTTTGTAGCTCAGTATATTTTCAATCAGCCAGTTTTCATCATAATTGTTTCTGTTGCTAAGCTGACCGCCTCTGCGGATCCCGTCATAAGTGTCTCTTCCCCTATACTCCTGATAAAGATTTGAATTGAAATCGTAACCGGTATTAAATTTAAAGGAAAGCCCATCCAGAAAAGGTAAATCGACAAGAAAGAAATTGTTTGTAAAAAATCGTCTTGTAATATCACTATTGTCGCGTAAAGTATAATCCAGAGGATTGACACTGTAGGTAGCATCCTCCCAGGTATACATCCGAATTGAGCCGTCTTCATAATATGGGATGGCTAATGGATTCATTTCATAAGTCCATACAAACTCAGCTTCAATTCCACTCCTGTCATAATACCCGTATTGTGTATTGGTACCGAAAGTAAGCCAGTCAGTCAGTTTGTGATTCAAATTAATCCTGAAGAGGTAGCGTTCAAATTTATCATTAACTGCAACCCCTTTGACACTATTGTAAGAGGTCGATATAAAATAATTTGTTTGTTTATTTCCCCCTCTTATGGACAAATTATGCTGCTGCCTGTTTCCTGGCTGAGTTGCTATTCCAAGCCAGTCAGTGTCACGACCTGATTCATATCCCTCATCTTCAATAGGGGTTGTAACTAACCCTCTTTTCTGCTTCAGTTCATAAAATGTTTTTCCGTCCAATAGTAGAGGTATGTTTATCATTTGTTCAATCCCGAAATATCCGTCATAGGAAGTAACCATTTTCCCGTCTATCCCTTTTTTTGTCGAAATAAGAATGACCCCGTTGGCTCCCCTGGCTCCGTATATGGCTGAGGAAGAAGCATCTTTTAGTACTTCCAGTGAACTAATATCATTGGGATTAATTTCTGAAAGTTGACCTTCGAAAGGTACACCATCAAGTATTATCAATGGATTATTGGAAGCGGTAATTGAGTTTTGTCCCCTGATAAGCATGGTATTTTTGGTTCCTTCAGCGTTGTTCCCGTTGACGTTAATGCTCAATCCAGCTGCACTCCCCTGAAGCATTTGTTCAAGATTTGTATTGGGTCTGAGGCTCAAAGACTCCTCATTGATGGAAACTACCGAACCTGTAATATCTCTTTTCTTCATCGTGCCATAACCTACCACAACAACTTCATCTAGTCCTAATAGTTCCTGAGCAAGTGATACGCTAATATCTGTTCTTCCTTCAATAGCTATTTCCTTGCTAATATATCCAACATAGGTGAAAACCAAGAATGCTGCACCGGGAAGTGCGTTAAGTTCATAGCGCCCGCCCACATCTGTAATAGCTCCTTGCGTAGTACCTTTTATTACAACAGTGGCCCCAATCATGGGATCGCCATTCTCATCGGTAACCGTCCCGCTTATTAAAATGGTTGGTTGTGTTTCAGATTTTAATCCTGAAATAATTTCATTGTTCGATAAAATGATCTGTTTGTTGTATACTACGTATTTGATATTCGTATTTTTAAATAATTTGTTAAGTATATTATTGATTTGCTCATCCTTAACCCTAATATCAGTCTTGCGATTTAGGTCAAGAATCTCAGAATTATACAGAAAAGTGAAATCGGTTTGATTCTCTATTTGATTGAGAATCTCGCTCAAGGTTTTATCCCGAAGATTCAGGGTTAGTTTTCCAGTTTGCGAGTATAAGTTGCCCGCAAAAATATGAGATACATTTATTAGCAAAAGCAAAAGTGCAATTCTCATGATTTTTAAGATTTTAGAGCAGTATATTTTTTGGTAATATACTGTTAAGATTAATGTTTTTTTCATAGATTTGAATGTTTTTCAGTAAGTAAATCTGATCGCTTTTCTAAGTTAGATTGTGAACTGAAAATCTTTTAGGGAAAGCGCTAGAACGCTTTCCCTTTTTTAGTTTATTCCTTAATCAATTTGTTAGTAGGGTTAAAATTAATTTTTTCCAACAAGCATATTTTTTTGGTTAAGAGAATTAATGCAATCACATTTTTGTTATTTTTAGGTTCAATCGGAGATAAGTCATTAATTAAATGGTTTATAGTATACCTCAATATTCCTTTTCCCAAAAGTGCCATCCTCAGATTGAACTCTTTTTATTTCCCGATAACTCATTGGGGCTGAAATCTTAAGCATCTTTAAAATTTCATCAAGTGTTTCATCTTCGAAAGTTGCCACATATTTATAGGTTTTAAGGATCTCATCTTTTATAACTATGTTTACGTTATACCATCGGTTAATTCGCTTCACGACATCTGTGAATGGATCTTCCTTGAATACCAGCTTACCTTCTGTCCAGGATACATACTTATCCGCATCTGTATTTATTATATAGCTTCCTGTTTGATCAGGAAGATAGTGAAGTAGTTGACCGGGATTTAATATAGCTATTCGTTTCTTCTCATCTTTCTTTTCACAATATATTTCCAACTTACCTTCCACCAGAACCACTTCTGTTTCAGGCGCATCATCCCAGGCAGAGACATTGAAAGAAGTTCCTTTCGCAATAATTTCCAGATGCTTTCCTGACACAATAAATGGCTTTTTCGGATTGGAAACCACATCAAAATAGGCCTCTCCATTCATCGAAACCTTTCGGCTATTTCCCTCAAATCGTTCAGGAAACTTTAATGACGAGCCTCCATTCAGCCATCCATGCGATCCATCTGGCAAATAAAACATGGTGCGTGCCCCAAAGGGCGAGTAAATTTCTCTGTAGGCTATTTCATTTGTAGAAGCGTTATGGGAGAAATTTACAATGAAATTGTGAACCAGTAGAGGGATAAATAAAATGGCTGCTACCTTTGTAAGGAAATTGAAAATTCTTGCAGATTTTGAAGAGATTGAAATGATTCTTCCTTCCTTAATCTTGATTTTCCTGTAAATATTTCCGAGTACTTTCGATTCATTATAATTCTGTGGCACGGTGTTTTCAGGGATCTCATCCCAGTATTTATTTGATGCCTCCCTTAATTCTTTTTCTAAATGGATGCTATTAAACCAGGAGATGATAAGCGATTTATCTTTCTGTGATCCTTCAGTATCAAGGTACCTCTTTATGATTTGATAATCTATCTTCATTTTCTTTTTTTATGCCTTCAGCCACTCTTTAAAAACAAAAAAGAAAGAGATCTGAACAGTGTATCTGTTATACAAGTAAATTGTAATCTGATTCCCCGAATGAACAAATGACTTACCAAAAATTGTGTCTTTCATTTAGAATAAAGATTTTGGACAACTCCTTTTTTATATAAATCCATAACTTCTGTTAAATACCCAGTGGAGGAAAAAAATTCTGATAATTTAAGGAATTTGAAGAACCCTATAATGGATAATTGATAAAAGAATTTTTTTTAATCTTTATATAGTTGATCTGTTTTTAGATATCAAACAGGATTATATAGATGAATGAACCGTCTACAAAAATTATTAGCTTAATTTATACAAATTGATTAGATAATAATTTTTGACTGAAAGTAAAAAACGTTGAGCCCTTCAGGTTCATCATCTTATTAAAACATATTGTTATTTGATGAAAGCTTATCATAAAAAAAGGCAACATGATGTTATCAAGAAAACATCCAATAGAACATCAGGGAAAGCAATCCTTCGCTGATCATGGCTTTTTTAAGGAACGCACGGGCTAGGTTTAGGTGATTTTCAACTGTTTTTCTTGAGAGATTTAATTCTTCTGCCATCTCCTTAGCAGTAAGTCCTTTTTCTTTCCGCAGAAGTATCACTTTTTTCTGTTGAGGAGGTAATTTATCAATTAGAGCATCAGTTTTTTCCAGCAAATCGAAATAATCTGTTTCTGAAATCTTTTCATGTTGATTTTCCATTAAAGCAGAATAGCCATTGATATGTTTTTTTTCAGTTTCCAGTTTCCTGAATCGTTTTCTTATGGCATTGAAGGTTACTGTGAAAAGCCAGGCGTTGAGGTTACTGTCTGTTTTCAATTTTTTACTGCTTTCCCATAGCTTCATAAAAACCTCCTGTACTATGCCTTCCGCGTCATCACTATTTTTAAGCCACCGATAGGAAAGTGTATATATTTTCCGGTTATATTTAATAAACACTTCTTCAAAAGTTAGGACATCTCCATCAATGAGTTTCCTGATCATCTCTTTTTCGGTTGCGTTCATAATGGTCAATAGATTAAGGTGTCGAAATACAATATTACCAAATATTCGATAAATAAAAAAAATAAGTGAAATATCAGTTCTGATAAATTGGTAAGTTGAAATACCCCGCAAATAAAAAAAATACTGTTTAATATACAGAGAATTGAATAATTATTATCTACATAACAGATTGATTATTAGCATTATGTACAGATATTGGTAGGTTGGATTTAAATTATTATAATTCTGTTTGTTTTTTCTTTGAATTAGAGATTTGATAGAGCTCTTTTATTTTTGGGATTTCCTTTCTATAGTTTTGGACGCACTTCGAATTCAGTTGCATTGCATTAAGCGTTCCACAAGAGGTTCCTGATGGCATCAAATGATTGCCACATGCCTGTTGTTTTCTCGAACTAAATGTTGCCTGCTTTGACTTCGTTCTACCGCGAACAAAACACATTCTCTTGAGTGCAGGTTGTCCGTTTTTACCACTTATACGTTATAACTAGTGACAAAATTGGAAAGGTAACAAGCGAATCGAAGACTGATGCAAAAAATCAGTTTCGCAAGGATAAATTAAGTGAAAACTTAAGATGGGCATCATCAACATTAATATTCTCTGTAATTATAAGTAAAATGCTAAACGTTTGTCAGAATTATCATTAGATTAATAGATTTGATTTTCATGATATAAATATTTTATGATAAATGAATAATAGGAAATTATGAAGGTTATTAAGGGATATATAGATCAGGGTCTGATCTGAGAGAATGCTTATTCAGATTGAGAATCAGATTAATATCACTAGAAAGAATCTGGTTCAAACTTTGTCCGGTTGGGAGTACAAAAAACAGAGTGAGAGTGAAGAGCCAACCTTCACCAAGGCTTCGGCCTACAAGCGAGAGCGATGAACACTTATTCCATTCTCTAAAAAAGCCAACCTTTCCAGTGGCTAAGGCCGACAGGTGAGAGCGAGAGCGATGAACAGACAGCATATAATTTGATGTGTGCGTGTCATTGCAACTATATCCTCTCTTTTCTGGGCTCCAGATCTGTAAGTTTGGCAATCCGCACTGGTACTCCTGATTCGATGCTCTTTCGCGCCGCAACACCAATAAGTACAGACATGGCGCCATCTCTGCTTCCGGCAGCCCTTTCATAGGGATCTTCCAAATCCGGATTTTTAAAGATCTTATCATGTAGCCGTTCGTCACCACCACCATGTCCGCCCCTTTCAACCGGTACCTTAACCACCTCGAAGTCCTTCCATAACCTGTGGGTAATGATCGGTTCATACTCAGGCTCATTCGTACCCGACTGATCCATCTCGGCGGTGTGCAGTTCGGCCTGGTTAACGGAACCCTCTTTAAGATAGGGAATATCCAGCCATGCTTCCATTCTTCCCTCGGTACCGTTGAAGGCTACTCGCCATCCTTCATAAGGTGAATAGGTAGTCAGTGAATAATTAAGCGTTACATTGTTTGCATATTTCACCTGTGCCGACATCTTATCGTAAATATTGATCTCCTCCCTGAAAAGGCAGTTATCTCTGATGTATCCGTCATATTTTTCATTTTCCACATATAATTTCATCGCTTGCTTATCCTTAGTGATATCCCAGAAGAAGGAACATTCTGATTTATGCGGGCAAGTCCTGCAATTATCTCCCCTGAAGGGACCCTTAGAACCATAATATTCCAGGTCGCCATAAGCAAACACTTCATAGGGTTCAGAATTGATCCACCAATTGAGCAGATCGAAATGGTGGGTTGCCTTATGCACCCATAGTGTACCACTTGATTCTCTTTGTCCGTGCCATCTTCGGAAATAAGAAGCCCCATGATAGGTGTTCAGGTACCAGTGAAAGTCGACGGAGGTAATTTTACCAATTGCATTTTGCATCAAGAGCTCTTTGATCTTTGTGCTGTAAGGGCTCCAACGGTAATTGAATCCCACGATCAGGTTTTTACCTGATCTTCTCTCAGCATCGAGAATGGCTTGTGTTTTCTGCTCATCAATAGTCAAGGGTTTCTCGGTAAGTACATCACATCCCATATCCAGTCCTTTGATTATAAATTGATGATGAGTTGAATCCTTTGTTGTTACAATAACAAGATCGGGGTTTGTTTCCAGAATCATCTTTTCAAAATCGATGAAAGTCGGACAATTTACTCCGATATACTCAAGCGCATATTTAAGCCTACCCGGATTGATATCACAAAGACCAACAAACTCTAAAATGTCTGAATAGTTTTCAACAAGACGCTGACCCCAGAAACTAGTCCCCCTGACACCTGTTCCAACAAGGGCTACTTTTAGTTTAGACTTTAATCCGAAGCTGAATGCACTCAACGGAATTGCTGAAGTTGCGGCAAGGAGACTTAATGATGTCAGGAATTGACGTCTGGATGTTTTCATAATCAATAGGTATTTATAATGTTATTAATATTTTCGGGTACTAATTTATGCTTATTTCCTATTAGAACCTCTTACAATTTTGATACATTTTCTTAATGTTACTTAAACCTTGGCAGCATCGTTTTCAATAACATTTGGGCTCCTTAGGTTTGTACTTTGGAAGATTGAACTAAAAGTTCAGACTTCTTAATCAGATTGATCAAATAGGATCAAAATTTTACTATTTTGTGTATTTGTCTGGCACCTCCAACAAACAAATAGACCAGATAAATACCACTAAAACCTGCTCCACATATCCATTCCACGTTATATGTTCCTTCACATAGCTCTGTATCTATAATCTCGTCAAGTATCTGCCCTTCAAGATTCTTTACAACAATCTGTACATGATCCTTCCTCTCAATTTCAAAGGAGATGTTACAACTTTTGTCAAATGGGTTTGGATATACCGATAGCGACCCAGAGGGAAATATTCGGTTTTCATCAGTAGAAACAGTACCTGATTCAAATGAGAATGCTGAAGGATCAGCGCTTTGTGAATCATCATGTAAGTTAAATTTTGCATTTGAATCCTCCAGCGAGAGTACGGGTTCTCCTGCTATAGTATAATTTGAGAAATGAATATTGTAATATTGAACCAGTTTACCATTTATTGTTTTGTTCAGATTATCACCAATAAATGAACTTCCAAGAGGTGCCGGTTCTTTCGCTTGAATATTGATGAATTTAATATTTTTAATTGAATTCCCTTCGTTGTTTATCCAGCAATGTATATGCGATTGCTTGTATTCTGTGCTTATTTTTTCAATATTGAAATCTTTAAAAGTGATATAATTGATGATTGCACCAAATTCCGACCAAATATTCATAGCGCGATCGGCATATACTATATTGAAATCCTGGAACAGCATATCATAGAATTCCTTCCCTGGCCCGTAAGTTTCACTACCGATTTTGATCGCAGCCTTTCGTGTAAATATTGTCATATTTCTATAGACATGATCGTTTATATTCCTGAATGGAAATTCACTGTTATAGGTATTATCCTGTTTAGGCGTGATTGCATCATCTCCTGACCAGATCAGACAGTCTTCAATAAGCAAATGTCTACACTTATTCAAATCAATTCCATCAGTATTGAGTTTTGATTCATAATATCGCAAATCACTCATCACTTTAACATTCCTGATAAGGATACTGTCACAATAGATGGGTTCAATGCTCCATGACCCAGCATCCAGTGAGATAATACCTTCTATGGTTACATTATTACTACCCTGAAATTGAATGTTATGCGTCTTAAAATCGGCTCCCTCAGGATCTTGCAAACGAAGAGCCGTTCCGTTCCCATTAATAATTCCCCTTCCAAAGATCTTAATATTATTGGATTTCCATGAACCGATCAGATACTTTTCACTTGCACTCCCTTCACCCGCTATTTGTTGATAGTCATTAAAATCTGATGACCCCATCAATACAGCCCCAGGAGCCAGATAGAGAGACTGATTGCTTCGCATATGCAGCATTCCGGATTTATAGATGCCCGCAGGGAAATATATGATTTTACCCTGTCCATTATGGTCATTGAATGCTTGTTGAATCAAAGATGTTGCCAGCACATTCCCTAAAGGATCAACCTCGTAGTCCATAATATTCACCACATCAGGATCGCTTAACTGAGGAGGATCCGTCTCCGGATTGTCTGCCAAAATGCAAAGTCCGTCAAGTCCCAGGGTGTGGTTTCCTGCTCCTTCATTAATCAGGACTATCAATTTTGCAGGATTATCCAGTGCAAAGCTCATAGTCTGATCATTAATTTCCGGTATTATCCCAAACTTTTCGGGTCCTATCCTCCAACTCTCAATTGACTGATTAACTGTTATCTCTATTTGCACACTGCCTGTCATTGCAAAATTGACAAAACAAACATCCACAATATCCTGAACAGGGACAGCTTTGAACCCACTGCCATCGTCAATTCTCACGGTAAAATCGGGACTTAAATCAACGCCCTGCATAACAGGATATATATCTGCTTGTGAAAACAAAGTCTGCATTATGACTGAGTAAAAAATAATCGAAAATAGTTTTCTTAACATTAGTTCGAATTTTTGGTTTAGCTTCAATTAATAATTTCATTCATCTGTTTAATAAACAATCAGCAATTCTGATCCAATATTTTTATTATTTCCTACTACGAGGATATAGGGACCCTTTGGAAGCATAGATATATCAATGAAGCTTCTTTTATGGGAAGATGGCAATTCGAGTTTGTTTCGTCCATAGAGATCAAAAAATGACAGTTTTCCACCCTGCAGCTCAGGGCTGACTTCAACAAAGATTTGCTTATTTGTTGACGGATTGGGATAGATGCTTATTCCGGAAGATGAAATGGAAGAGCATTCTGATTCTTCTGCCATCAAAGGCTCATCGGGCAGGGTAATATCAAAGTTCTTACTAAATTCTGAACTGTTTCCGGCAAAGTCAATAGCCACAACCCTGAATACATAATATACAGAGCTATTCAATCCGTTTATTTTATAGAGGGTATCGCTGGTATTGCCAATTATTCTGTCAGCCAGGAAAATGTTATAATGACTTATACCGGTATTATCATTGGATGGGCTCCAGCTAAGGGTGAACGAACTAGGTGTAATTTCTGATGCCGAAAGATTTGTTGGTTTATCCGGAGATTCAAAATCCACATCAAAACAATAGCTGGCTGTATCCCCTCCTGTTTCACCAGTGACCCAACCCGGTGAGCATCTGATGTATGTATTATTCTCCAGACAAATTTGGTAGCTCTGGGTAACGCGGGTTCCAAGTGCAAAACCATCGCTGAAATAGCAATTTCTAACGATCCCTCCATCCACATTAAAAAGAGCGCAATTGTCATCTCCCGTGGATTTTATGGTGCAGTTTTCAATTATTACATTGGTGATCCTGGGATCGTTCGGCTGTCCGCATTGCGGACCACCTCCTGGTGAAGCCAGACATGGTGTTCTTCCTCCCACTTCAGAGCCTCTATCTATCAAACAATTGCTAAATCGTATATTGCTGATACCTCCCCTCAAAACACCTCTTGTTTTCCATGTCCATTTGCAGCTGTCAAAGGCAATATTATCTCCCCCTGAGAAATAGTAGGCCTGACCTCCATGCTTCAATTTTACGCCTATGATATCTCCTTTCTGATAAGGAGCAACTTTATCATCTTTAAGAAGTCCAAATTGCCAGATCCTGTCCGAAAGCTGAATTGTATTTGCAGTATCCCAGGGAATCTGATCATTATCTTCAACAATGATATGAGGATCATACCTGTCATCGTTATATTTCTTCATATAGAGGCCACTTGAATTACGACGACCGTATTGAATGAGTGAATCCGGCGTGGGAAACCCTTCATGTAATTCCAGGACTACAATTCCAGGAGAAACCCTTACTACATCTCCTTGTGTTACCGTGCAATAATCACGTGTAAAATGGATTCCGCTGAAACTTACTCTATAGACATCCTTGCCCCAGATGGCATCCGCCCGCCTATCCACAGTTATAAAAGTCGTCTTGTTATATCCCTCACCCCTGAATTCCAGCATACTGCTTACTCCCGGGATAAACGCATCTCCAAAGTTGATAGATGGGTACTCCCCAAGAAATTCAAAAATACCCTCAGGGTAGTTAAGGACAATGGTGTCGTACGGATTCAGTTCAAAGTATTTCCTCGCAGAATCAATGGCAAGAACAGTTCCGGGACTGGCATTGTCTGTGCTTACTCCGAACACCCGGGTAACATCCCAATGGATTGTCTGACCGGCTAATTGATTGTCAGACAGCAGACGCGCCCCAAATATCAAGAACAATAATATTGTATGAATTCTGGTTGGATTTAGCATTTTCCTTATTGTATTAAAATACGATAATAATCTTTTGAGAAACCTTAAAAGGTTTCTCCATTATAAATTTTATTGCTAACAAAATTATCAAATCTGCAATACCCTTAAACTTTTAATTTAAGGGAATGCAGATAGGAATCAAGAATTATGTTTAAAGTCAGGTATTTTGCGAATAACTAGTTCTTCACAATTTTCTGTACAAATGACCCTCTGGTAGTGATCACCTTGACAAGGTAGATACCCTTTTCGCCCGGAACTGAAATTTCAACAGAATGAGCTTTGCCTGAATTTTCCTGACTCCGGGCAATTTCCTGACCATTGATCTGATAAACCCCTACAGATTCAATTAGAGTGGAAGGACCGTTCATTTTCACTATTAATTTCTGACCCTCAATGAGCGGGTTCGGGAAAAGAAGTATCTTATCATTTGCCCCGATTTCATTTACCGATACCGGAGTTGCCTGTGCAACAATTGATACGTCAAGCGAACCGAATATACCTGATCCGTCAGTTGAAGTAGCAATGACCTCTACGGAACCATTGCCATCGTCTTGTCCCGAGGCAGTTAGCAAACCGTTCTGATCAATAATTGCTCCTGTACCATTTTCATTAACCGACCATACCACAGATTTTTCAGATGCAGTTTCGGGGATAATCTCTACAGAAAGCTGGAGAGTCCCACCATTTTCTGTTATTTCAGGGAAGTCACCGGGATAGGTAATTGTAATTACTTCTATAAAGGTGGTAGCTTGATTTTTGATTACAACATTGAGAGTATCTGCAACACCCGAGGCGTCCTTGGCTGTAGCGATAACCTGTACAGTACCATTTCCCTCGTCTCTGGGATTAGCCTGAACCAAGCCGTTCTCATCTATAGTTGTTCCTGTACCATCATTGTCTAATATTGACCAGGTAACACTCTTTTCAGCTGCTATTTCAGGTAGCACTTTGGCTCTCATCTGAAGAGTGCCCCCAATTTCAATAATAGTATCATTTCCTGCGGAGGATACCGTAATAGAGCTCACCGGTACATCGTACTGACCGGAGATGGTCACATCAACTGAGGCAGTAACACTTCCGTCACCGGCCAGAGTCCCAATAACTTTAACGGTTCCATTACCTGACTGCCTTGGATTTGCAATCAGTACCCCACCCGGATTTATCGTTGCCCCTGTGCCATTATCCTGCACAGACCATATTATTCTCTTATCGGAAGCATCGGCGGGAAGCACCTCGCCAAGGATCCTGAGGCTGTCTGCAAGATCAGATATTACAGCATTACCTCCTTCTACAGTGAGATTCAGGGTGGTTGGAGCTAGGGTGGACTCCATAAGCATAGCCAGGCCGACGAGCCTGTAATAGGTTGGGAGTGGGCTAGAAACACCTTTCAACTGAAGAACATCCCCCTCCTTAATCACAATTTTTGTTGGCTCCTTCGAAATGGGATCGGTTACTATTGGTGTCACAAGCCTTACAGTTGTTCCACTTGCAATCCAATAGCCAACAAGATTATCATTCAAATAAACCTCAGTGGCAGCTAATGTATTTCCCCATGCACCAATACCGAATAAACTCATTTGAACAGGAGGATAAACTTCATTGGGTGGGGTATTATTAACCGTTTTAAAGGTGAGGGTTAACATTTCATCATCGTTTATTTGCCGGTAATCACCGTTAGATACCCCTTCCTCGGTATCACTCGCCCAAGGAGAAATTGAAATGTATTTGCCATCCCTGTAGTTGAAATAAACAGTGCTATCGATGACCTCACGAGTTGTCCGATCTATCTTGTGACCTTCCACAGTTATTACAACATTCACATCCACATCCTTCGTGGAACCGACCTCTCCAGCTGTAAAGGTAAATGTCTGATCAACGGGAAAAGTTGAACCGCTTTCGTAATTAAAAGGAAATTCAGGATATCCGTCCAGATCTGCCTGAGTGTCAAGCATACCGAATGAGAGGGTATCAGCATATTGCTGACCAAAAAGAAGCGCTCCGCTTAAAAAGGAACAAATAAACATTGATAGTAATTTTTTTTTCATAACAATTGAGTTTTAGTAGAAATTAATTACACTTTTACATATAGGTTATATATTAAAGATCCCATTGGTTTACTCCGTCAAGGATTCTGTTTCTGAATTTTAATGTATCTGTTGCATAGCAATAATATCCCTTTAGAAAATCAATGAATTCATAGTTCAGAATAAACATTCGCTTTTTAGGGTCATAGAGATTCTCCTCGTCAACTTGCTTTATTTTCCAGTCATATCCTTTCAATTTCAAATCTGGATCTTCTGAGATCTTAAGGGAATAATCATCCTCCACCCTGATATAAAAACCTGTCAGATTGCTTGGAGCAAAATATCCTATGCCTTTTGAATACACTGTTTTGCTGCCTCCTGTTAACAGGGGCCATAAGTTAATATTGTTGGTTACCGGCTCTTCCTGGTGATAAAAAATAGTGTCGATAATAGATTCATTAACCATATCTTTTCTGATGCACAGTCCATTATGGTAATAGTTACCAAAATATCTGGATTCAAAACCGACGAGGAGGAGCAAGGAATCTTTCATGAAAAGTATGGAATCGGTAGATGCATCTTCTATTTTAAAGACCAATGCATAATGGTTAACAAATGCCAATGAATCTTGAAAAAAGGAGGGATCGATTTCCATAGATACTTCACCCATTGCGGTCCCGGAATGAATAACCATTTCATTGTAGCTACTCAAAGTATAATATTTATCAGGCAAAAGTTTATATGGAGTTGCTTCGAGACCTGCTGTATCCTCAATTGTAAAGCGAGCCCACTCTTCCATCGTATTCATCCTTTTACCTCCCAGCATGACTCCTATTTTTATAGTATTGATCTCATCTTCAACAAAATTCCTCTTAATTATCTGATTAGTGAAGTAGACAGAAGTATAAGGATAATCCTCCCTATAATCATCATAGGCGCATCCACTAACCAGTACCAGCAGAAGCAGGACCTCAGTCCATTTTATTATTGTCTCTCTCTTTTTCATCAATTCCGGTTTATAATTCTTGAGGTTACCATCCTTCGTTCTGGGTTAAATTTTTCATCCTTAACACCTCCTCATAAGGCAATGGGTTATATATGCTTTTATATTTCCTGGATTCAATCAATTTAAGATTATAAGTAAATGTGGAATCTGTCTCTTTCAGGATTGTTATTCCATAAACATCATTGTTTAGTTTTTCAATCTCACCCCATCTTCGAAGATCCCAATACCTATGGTCTTCAAAGCAGAGTTCCACCCTTCGCTCATTCCTGATCAATTCCCTGAAAGCCTCCTTCCCTTTTGAAGCGGTTAAAAGCAGGTATTGGTCCGACACAATCCCTGCCCGCTTCCTGATCTTTAACAAAGCATTTCTTGCAGACAGACCATAACGACTGTCATAAGGGCCGGCTAGTTCATTCATGGCCTCAGCATAAAGCAGATAAATATCTGTTTTGCTAATCGCAACATAAAATGTGGGCTCAACGCCTTTTTGTTCAGGATAGAGCGTTACATGCAGCGAAAGCAGCTTTTTAAGGTAGTAACCGGTTCGGGTTCCTGACTCACTGAATATCGCCCTTGAATCTTTGCCTCCTGTAAAAGTTTCTATGATGCTCGAATCCAATCCTATAATTGATCCATTATACACGATGGATTCATAAAAGCGTTTATCACGATTAAGATACGGATTTGCAGGATCATAAATTTTTGACTCCGAAATGGGATAGCCCAAATTATCGGGGAAAGCGTCCACCAGGTTCTGTGAGGGATTTGTATAACCATTACCTCTCAATGAAGGTGGGTAATTGTAGATTTCGTTATTATAGTTTGACTCCTGATAAGCGGGGCGCCAAATCACATGTGTATTTTCAGGATCATGAAAGTTTTTTTGTATTAGAGCGGCTGTATTGGGTGCACCGTCAAGCATCATAATTACTTGTGATAGTTTTGAAGCTGCACTATCCCAGAGGTCAATATTATTATTTAGGTTGTAAGCTGGACTTGCTGCATAGGTATAAACTATCCCCATCAAGGATTTGACCACGCTTTTTGTGGGGGCACCATAATACTGGACCCCAGAAACAAGATCATCACCAGTATATTGATCCGGAACATATTTCAAGGCAGATTCGCAATCTTCTATTATGGCGTTAACCGTCTCCATATAAGTATTTCTGGGCAGGTCGTATGACTCTTCCAGGGTAATAACTTTCCTTACAATCGGTATCCCCATAACATCTTCACCCGACATGCCTCCGAATCGCTTTAATAATTTCCAGTGATACCATGCCCTAATGAAAAAGGCGTCTCCTCTATACTTATTAATAAACCGTTGATTGGTTATTGAATCCGGGTCATATTTTGTGCTGCCTATATGCTCAAGAAATTCGTTTATATAGTAGAGGTTCTCATAATCCAGATCCCAGGTATCCAGATAATTCAGATTATAATAGGGTGATTGTAATCCCATTGCAAAATTTCCCGGAAGGCTTGAGAGATTGCTGGACACAGCATCATCTGTAAGGACAGCCATCATTTCATTGGAGGCAACTCTCCACGAACTGGGATGAAGGTCTTGGAAAGCCTGCATCAGCACACCCTCTGCATAGGATGGAGTGCTCCATAAATACTCCTCATCTGCTGTTTCCTCAAATGGATGAGGCTCCAATAAATCCGTACAGCTATGAAAACTTATCATGGAAAGAAGTAAAATTAATATCCAGCTTATAATCTTCATTAATTTCTTTTTAAAATGAAAGGGATAATCCGAGGACAAATGTGCGCATCGAAGGATATGTTAATACCCCGAAATTCCTGTTTGCAGGATCAAGTTCTTTCTCCTTTGAAATGCTATACAGGTTTTTACCCCTGATGAAGAAAGTGAGGTCAGCCAAATCGTTTTTAACCAAAAATGTTTCAGGTATCTTGTATGAAAACTCCAGTTTTTGTATGCTAAAAAATCCACCGTCAACCAGCCAGTAGGAGGAATTCCTGTTATCATTACTATTGGTACCTGCCGTTAGTCTGGGGTGTCTGGCTTCAGAATTCGGGTTTTCCGGTGACCAACTGTTATTCAATACAAACTCAGAATATTTATTGTTTCCATAGGCATAATAGTATGGGTTGTTACGAATATTCACATCGTAGTCGGCAAGTCCGTATCCGAGAATAAACAGTCCAAAGTTTTTGTATGAAAGATTAAAATGTATGCTGTAGCTTATGCGTGGGTCATAATGCCCGATCATCTTTTCATCAATTGCACTCATCACCAGTCCATCATCATTCAAGTCTTTATACTTGATATTTCCCTGCTTAACTTCTCCAAATGTCTGGATCGGTTCATTATTAAGATCATTTTCAGATAGTAATCCCTCTGCAACCAGTCCATAAATTGCATCTGCAGGATTGCCCACTCTTTTCATCCATTCATAGGGAAAATCGACTTCATTGGACGCCAACACTTCCGATATATTATATCCTGCATTTAATCCGACCGAATAAGAGAAAGTTTCAGTGGAAAGATTTCTAAAAGCTAAGGAAAGATCAAAGCCTCTGTGCTGTTCTGCACCGATATTATCCCAATAATTCCGAGTCCCTAGTATGGATGGTATTGGTGACAACATAATCATACCTTCACGCTGTATTTCGTAATAATCCATTCCAATACTGAGACGCCCTGAGAATAAAATAGCATCGGTTCCGGCATTAAATTCAGTCTGTGTAGCCCTGTCAATGTTTTCATTGCCCAGCTGTATCAGGTATGTTCCTCTGTAATTCTGCCTCGATGATTCAAAGCGGTTGTTAAAAACAGTCCAGCTTCCTTCACTCCAGTATGTATTATAAAGAAAAGCATCTTCACTGTTGTAGAATCCCATTGTTCCGTATGATGCCCGGAACTTCAGAAGCTCCAGAAAGGCAACATTCGCCATAAAGGGTTCTTCGCTAATTATCCAGGAGGCACCAATAGTGGGATACATTTTAAATCTCTTGTCCTGCGGCAGGTTCATCAAACCAGTATACGACATTATATAATCGAGTCCGTAACGATTATTAAAGGTATACATCATACTGAAACTCATATCCTGGCTTATCAGATCCTGACTTCTCGCGTCCTTCCAATAGGATTTTTGGGTTTGTAATTTATTTACCACTCCTGTAATAATCCTGTGTCTGCCAATGTCTTTTTCATATCCAATTTTTACATAATTAAAGAATTGGTTGTGATAGTTAGTACTCGTTTGTGAAATACCCGCACCGGGATTATTCAGTCCGTATTGTATCAAGCTATCGGGGTATATACTTTCTCCACTGAAAACGGGTTCATAAAGGGCATAGGTTAATGCCGGCCTTTCAGCGAAGGACGAAATGGTATTTATATCATAGGCTAAAAAAGCAGAGGCTTTCAGTCCGGATATCCATTTTGAGAAATCGAAATCCAGACTGGTATTAAATCGACCAACAAGGTCGTATTCCCTGGTTGACAAATAATTGGACAGATCGCCTATAGGGTTAATTGGGTAGTTCAGGCTGGTACCGAATGTGTCAGGAGCGATAAGAATTGGGTATGCGTTAGACGGATAACTGCTGAGTACCGGCCATATCTGCTCTTCTGAATTGGGAGTATTCAAGATATTCAGATTGCCAAATACACCTGCCTTAAGACTTAAAAAATCTGAAACTTTAACAGAAAGCTTCGTCCGGATACCTATAGAATTTGAAGTCAGGGACTTGATCTTATATAGATTTTCACCTTCTCCTTGGTATGTCATATTCAGAAAGAAATTTACACTTTCATTTCCGCCGCCATGACTCAGGTTCACCCTTCTGTAAGCCATGCTCTTATTGAATATTTGGTTGTACATGTCTTCATCTGGATATCTAAGTTGGGCACTTCTGTTTTGATAGTAAGAAAGCGCATCTTCACTATAAAAAAAAGTTGATACTCCGTCGTTTATAGTTGCTTCATTATAGAGGTTTGCATATTCAAAAGAATTGAGCCATCCAGGCAAGTAGCGGTCTATGACAGTACTTAAGCCATATTCTATATTGATATCCATAAAACTACTATCAGCATTTCCGTTTTTAGTTTGAAAATTGATGATTCCATTGCGGGCATCTGATCCGTACATTGCTGTGGAAGACAATCCTCTCAATACATTGACAGACGCTACTTCAAATGGTGATATTTCGTCTATAGGTCTGGGGACTCCATCAACAAGGATCAGGTATGAAGACGCTCTGATCTGCATACTTGCTTTTTGTGCCCCGGGCCGATTGGAGACTGGCATAAATACGGCATTAGGTATCATCCCCAATAGGCTTTCCCTCAAATCAAAAGATGATGTCTTCTGAAGTACTTTCCCATCTATCAAGGTTACGGGTGCAGAAGTTCTGTTTGGATCATAGCTAAAAAAAGGAACTTCAAATGGGTCTATTTGGTAAGTGGTCTTATGGAGGAGGCTGTCTTCTATTATGAGTTTATCAGTTTGCGCTACGCCCTCATTAGCCATCCATATCAATACAGATGCCAGTATGATTATCTTAATATTTCTTGTAGCAATGTTCATTTTAAATTATTTCTATACAAATCACTTAAATTAATAACCCGGATTCTGTCTGAATTCAGGAACTTTTTGAATATCAGCCTTGCTCAGGGGAAGAAAATAATGCTTTAACTGAAAGGTCCTTCGATACAATACGTTATTAACCATATAGGGTCTTTTCTCGTACACATAACCTGTCGGATAATTAATTAAGTCGCTTGTACTTGTTATATAAATAATGTTTGGGGTATTCTGATACTCTTCCGTTTCAATAATCCTCCATCTTCTTACATCAGTATACCTGTTAATGAATTCGAAGCACAATTCAACTGCTCTTTCATTGAGAATCCTTTCGTGCAAACTCTCCTTGCTTCCGGTATACCTGGTATCAACATCTGGCATACCCACACGATTCCGAATAGCATTTAAAGCTTCAAGAGCCGTCATATTTGCACCTGGCGCTCTTCCCTGTGGACCATAGGCCTGATTTGCGGCTTCAGCATAATTGAGGTACAATTCTGCCATCCTCATAATAATCCAGGTCCATGGTCCATTGATATTATATAGGACTTCAGATTCTCCTTGCCAGTATTTCCTTGTATAATAACCAGATTTATTATTCTGAAAAGGAGAATTTTTATCAAAATCATCATTGAAAAAACCTGGTTTTATGGACTCCCTCGAAAAATTCCAGGTCGTATCTGTTCTACCTGTTCCATATCCGGGTTTTAAACTACCATGATAGATAATATCATAGCGAAACCGCGGATCCCTGTTAATGTAAGGGTTCTGATCGTTGTAAAAACCTTCGGAGCGTGCATCTTCTATAGGGAGTGCCCTGATAATGTTTCCGCTTCCATCTGTTTCAACAGCTTCAAATTTATCAACCATATCCTGACTAACATCCACCCCTCGATTCTTATCGTATATGGGTCCAACAAGTATTCCAGGGAAAAACATACTGGTTAGTTCACGGTGATTGATGTTATATCCCGAAGACCTATTAATATTCGTAATAGTGTGAAGATATTCCCTGGTTGCCCATTCACCTCTGAATATCTTCTTGTAGTTCAAGCTATCACCGGGAAGCAACTCATATCCCTTAGCTTCCGCAAATTCAATGGCTTCCCAGCAGGCTTCCGCTGCCTTTTCCCATCGCTCCTGTTCGTTATTAATTGTAGGGTATCCCATAATTTCATCCGAATGATAGCTTAATGGGGATGCGTCAAAAAGTAAGGCTCTTCCTTTAAGTCCTTTTGCTGCTGCTGAAGTATACCTGCCGTAATCTTCAGTTGCAAAGGGATCACTTCCCGGAATTTCCCAACTGGATGGAAGATACTTTGCTGCAGAATCGAGGTCAGAAATAATATTATTAACTGTTTCATGATAGGATAGTCGGGTATAGTCGGGATTATCATTGGCATCAATGGGTTCCTTAAAATAGGGCATACCTCCATGAATAGCAAGTAAATACCAATAGGTGAAAGCACGTCCATAATAGGCTTGTCCTATGATCTCATTAATCTGCTTGTCAGTAGCATCTGTAATCAAGGATGCATTGCTGATCACAACAGAGGCTGCACGAATAGCCTGCCATGTGGATACCCAGAATGGCCATCTATTGTGATCCAGCCTATCAGGTTCACAAAATCTCTCGTTAAACTGATCCACATCAAACCACCACTCTTCACCCATTCTTGGAGCTCCATCCCTGCTCCCCGGGTGTATATATTCATCACAGGCGGCCATTGGGTACATCGACCACCAACCAACATGCGCATAGTTCTGGTCAGGAGAATGTGCGAAAATATGGATATTAGCATATACCTGATTCAAATAGTTTTTAGTTTCCAGATACGAAGTGAATATATCTTCGTGCAAAATTTCAGTCGTTTCCCGGGGCACATCGAGATAATCTTCGCAGGAAAACAGAAATGTTCCAACTATGAATATATATACTATGATGAATTTAAATTTCATAATCTCTACTATTTAATACTTAGTCTTATACCCAGATTATATCTTCTAAGCAAAGGATAGGATCCATCCAATCCCGGCCTTAACAATGGCTTTTCCGGATCGCCAAAAAATGTATTTGGTGAAAATGTCAGAATATTATTACCACTAACGAAGAGATGTAACTTCTCAATAGAGCTGGTTTTTTTGAAGTTTAAAGCATAGGACAATTCAATTTCCTTTAATCTAAGAAAGGATGATACCGGAGTGGAATAAATTGGGTTCAGATAATTGTATTGACCATAAACTCCTGTGTGAGGCAAGGGGAAAAATGATAACTGGTTATCTGAAGAATAGAAGTCCACTTCATGCTCATACAACACAGGAAAGGTATTTGTAAAAGGAAGAATGAATTCGGCTTCCAGTCTGGAAGTTTTATTGATTTGCGCAGTAAGCAGGGTTCTGAACGAAAATGCTTTATACTTTAAAGTACCTGAAAAGGATAAATGATATCTGGGATAGGCAGGATAGAGATCTGCCACTGCATCGTTGGCATCGATTATACCATCGCTGTTATAATCGATATACTTTTCATCACCTATAGCATAGAAATAAAGTGTGGGATAGCCTTCTGCTCCGATGGCGGAGGAGGTAGTACCGGGTGATACATAATTATTGATATCATCCACTGATTCATATCTGCCATCAGATAAATAGGTCCTTGGCATGCCTATTGGAAAACCTTCCTGCCTCTGATGCTCAGGCAATCCCGGAGGATCGTCCCTGAAGATTACACGGTTTTCTGTGAAACTCAATTTACTGTTAAGAAGCAGAGATAGATTTGAGCTAAGATCGTTTTTATACGATATCTCCATTTCGTAGCCATGACTCTTAGTTTTCCCGATGTTCAACTCTTTAAATTCGAGTGATGCGATTTCAGGTACGGTATTGGGTGTTTGAAGGATATTGTCACGTTCTTCTTTAAATAGGTCGAGACTCACATTCAGACTGCCTGAGATTCCTATTTCGATTCCAAGATTTTGTTTCAGAGCAGTTTCCCATTGTGCCAGCGTATTGGCAATTGGGCCTTCAAAATATCCCTTATTGGTGGAATACCATGCTCCAAAGGCGCCCAGACCATTGCCATTTACTATCATATCTGTATCTGCAATCCTACCTTCATAGTAACTCTGGTAGTACAACCAACGACTCACATTATCCACGCCAACTACTCCGAAGGAATATCGTAATTTGAATCTATCAATAAAAGATAAGTTATCTTTGAAGAATGGTTCTTCTGCAATGTTCCAGCCGACGGCAAAGGCAGGGAAAAATCCGAACCGTTTGCCCGGGGCAAAAGATTCCGAACCGTTATAACCCAGATTGGTTTCAAATAAATATTTTAATTTATAGGCATAGGTTACCCGCCCTGACCAGGCTTCTTCCCTGAACGGCTCCTGGCTTACAATATTTATCTGTTTCCTTCTGAAAATAGCCATTGCAGTAACATAGTGATCTCCCGCAAATACCTTGTCATAATTCAAGCGACTATCATAATAAAGATTACGGATGTAGAAATTCTGAGATTCTTCCTTGAAGGTAAAAAGTGGCAAATCCTCGTAGTAATCAGGTTTCCTTTGCCATAGATAAGAATCATCCTCATAAACGGTTAACCTGTACCTCGGCAATATCATATTTCCTGATCCCCCCCCGTATATCCTGCGATATTCACTATTGGATCCGTAGGACAAAGAAGCCTTGAATGAAAGTCCATCGATTAAAGAGCTTAAATCCTGTGACAACAGCAGGTCGGTATTCAAATTGCCCTCCTCCTGTTTTTCAAATCCAACAGTGTTTAACATTGAATACGGATTGTCGTGGAGATGCCCGTTGTTGAAAAAGGCATATCGGATCCCTTCAGCTTCTGGTTCATTTGGATCGGGGTAGCGTTCCAGAAGTGATGCAGGATAGTATAGAGGAGAAGCATTCACTGCAGATGAGTATATCCCTGCCCATACCAGTGAATGCGAGCCCCTGTTCATTTCGGAAGGTCGGTTCCTTATCTGCATACTTCCGGATAAATTGGCTGATAGTGTTGTGGAATTGGATAATTTAAAATCGAGGTTGGTTCTCAGATTGTACCTATTATAAAAATTCCTTGGATCAAAATCACCCTGTTTCTCTACGTTTATTATATCTCCATCATAAAGATATCCCAGAGACACGAAATAATCAAGCATCTTGGTTCCTCCTTTAACGCTTAAATTTGAGCTGGTAGATTGCCCTGTTTTGAACATCTCATCTATCCAGTTCACCGAAGGATAAAGATAAGGTTCGTCCTGCAACCGGTAATGTTCTATTTCATCCTGAGAGTAAAGCTGATCCCATAGGTTATCATTTTTAAGTGCCGTATTAAATCTTGTGATGGTCTCATAAGCATTCTCCATAGTCAATTTATCTGAAACCTGCTTGAGAGTGTGTGTATAGCTGAAATTAAAAACTGGTTTTCCTGAGGATCCACGTTTTGTGGTAATAAGAATCACTCCGTTCCCTCCTTTGGCTCCATAAACGGCCGTGGCAGAAGCATCCTTCAGAACAGAAATAGATTCAATTTCATTTGGATTCAAATCCGACCAGCTAGATCTTTCGATGCCATCTACCATAATCAAGGGATTGGTACTATTCCATGTTGCAGCACCCCGGATATAGATCCTGGGCTCCTCCTCCCCAGGCTTGCCTTCCGTTTGAATGGTAACTACTCCCGAGAGTTTTCCAGAGATTGCTGTAGACACATTGTTGGTTCCTGCAGATACTAGTACATCACCCTCAACCTGGCTGATGGCCCCTACCACACTCTCCTTTTTTTGCGTACCGTAGCCCACAACGAGGACTTCCTCCAGAGAAATACCAGAACTTAGGCTGGCGTTGATCACAAATTTGTTACCGACCGGTTCTTCAAGGGAAATAAAACCAACAAAAGAGAATACCAGAACAGATGAGCTTCCTGATACAGTGATTTTATAATTCCCGTTCAAATCAGTAACGCTGCCATTTAGTGTTCCCTTTTCCACTATATTCACTCCAGGCAGGCTTGTTCCGGTTTCCATATCAATTACAATACCTGTAACCTCAACCTGTCCTAAAAGGACGCTATCGAAACCAAAACCCATAATTATTACCAGCAGTATGTGCATTAATCCGGGTACTTTGAAGTTCTTCAACAAATTCCCAAAAACAGGTCTGATATGTATTAAAGTATTAATCATTGACTTTTCCAGCTGTTACTATCCTGATGCAACTTCTTTAAACTGATACTGTCGGCAATGATAATATCACCCGGTTCATAATCCTCCACCTTGTTACCTGAAAACAGGGAGAAATTCACCTGGGTGATTCTGAATGCCGGATTTTCAGTAAATAATCCGGGATAGGTATTTGATTTTGAAATACTATTATTTCTTACAATTAGAGTATCAACTTTAACCGGATTCATTAAGAATGGGTCGAAGGTTTTGAACTTATTATTCTCAATTACAATTTTTTTAAATATAAATGTATCCTGAGATTCATCACCGCTGAAATTTATTACTGCTCTTTCCCTTCCGGCATAACTGCAATCGGCAAAGAAGTTGTTGCGAATGATCACCTCATCGGAGAAACCTGATTCGTACCAATCTCCACCAAAATTGAAGTGAAATGAAATAGCCTCATCCATAGGGCTGAAATAATTACCCTCACAGGTGGTTTTCTTGCGAGTATTTATGAGTAATCCCCGTGCCCTGTTATTTCTAACTATATTATTAACAAATTCCACCTCCGGATACCAATCTAAATTATCCAAAAGAATCCCTTTCTTTACTGCCGGATCAAAAGCTTCATTGAATTTAATAATATAATATGTACCGTTGATCTTTTGGATTGATGAAACTTCAGAATTGGCAAATGGGAAAAATGATGTACCTTCCTCGATAAACCCTATTTGATCACCTGGAGCGACAAAATCGAATCCCAATTGTTGAAAGTGCCCCATTAATATTCCAAGGGTGCGCGTGTCTATGATATCTTCAACAATCCCGTAAACTCCATGGATATTTGCAGCGTCATCAAGCATATTTTCAAACAGGCAGTCAGATATCCTTATAAGTCCCCTGCAATTATTAAAATGGGTAGCATCCGCAGTGGTCGTCAACATTCTTCCGCTGCCATTTTTTAGTGCCACATTAAAGTGATTTAGGAATATGTTTTCGCTTCTTTCTGCCACAAGACCCATTCCACCGGCATGATGCACAGTAACTTCGGAAATAACCACATCTTTGGCATTACGTATATGTATAGCCGGAGCAAGGCGATTGATTCCATTCTGACCTTTTGAAACAATCATGATGCCTTTTCTGGGGAGCTCTTTTTTTTGGCCTGATAATCTTACTACCCCCGGCTGCAATTCCTCTGCAATCAAACAATTTTGCAATTCACGCAGTGGGAACCAACTTCCCTGAAGCAACGTCCCGATTCCATTAGATGGTTGGTATTCCAGAGTATCAAGGAATCTTACCACTGCCGGCTCACCTAGTGTCAAGGGAGTTACGGCCCAGGTATTATAAGCAACAGCCATAGTCTCTGGGTTCCAGCAAATGGCACGTTCCAGATTGTGTTCATAACCTTCCTTAAAAAAAATCAATTCGCCATTTCTAATCCCATAGGGCGAAGCCTGATCAATTTCAATATCAAAGGTATGATTTGACTCATCAGTGGCAATTACCTTTACCTGACTGTAGAGTGGAACTTCCCAGTCGATGGAAAATCCACTTAGCTTTACATTTTCCGAATTGTCAATGATAAAGGGAAGGATAATCCCATGAAAAATAAACTCTGCGCTATCAGCTTCTATTTCAATATCTGAAAAATCAATAATTGGGAAAGGCGTGTACCTAATCCCATCATCATGATTTGTGATATTGCAATATTTTTCAAATGCCTTATCCGGGTAGAAGTGGTAAGTTCCTCTTTCGATAATGATTTTCGTCGAGTTTTTTTCCCTGGCTGCTTCTATCATTCTAATTGAGGCAGAAGAACAATCTTTCGATGCTCCAAAACCGTAATCCTTGGCATAAATTACAGACTGTTTGTCAGCGACTATGCATTGGAATGTGGAAAATACCAGTGCCGCCAGTAAAATGGAATATATATAGATCGATTTAAACATTGTTCATTACGTTAGTGAGTTCTGTAAGTCAAATTTAAATCATTTATCCCTTAACAATGTTCTTTCAAGTATCTCAAATGTTCGATCCTTTACGGATTTATATTACTTCCTATTATGTTATGGTATGATATACTTATAATTAATAATCAAAGCTTAGTGTCAATGCCGTTTTTTTGAAAGAATTTACTTGGCAATGTGCCATATGTAGCTTTAAAACATTTTATGAAATGCGGTCGACTCAATATTCCAACCATAGTATTAACCTCCGAAATCGTAGCTTTGTCCTCCATAATAAGTTCAATCGCTTTATTCATTCTATATTCTCTCAAAAATTCAAAAGGCGTCTGATTCGTAACTGCTTTCATTTTTTTATAAAACAGCGATCGGTTAATAAAGATTTTCTTGCTAAATGCTTTACTATCGAAATAGGGATCGGTATAACTTTCTTCTACGATGGCCCTCACTTTTTCGATAAAAATCTTATCAAGTGGATGCACATCCTTCGCTTCGAAATCAAATGGTAGTTTTAAGCGAATTCTTTCTTTGATTTTGTTCCGATTACTAATAATGCTCTGTATCTCTGCAAGCAACAGATTTATATCCACTGGTTTGGGAATGTAATGATCTGCGCCATGTTCCAGGCCTTCAATTCTGCTTTCAATATCACCCTTTGCACTCAACAGAACTACTGGTATGTGACAAGTCAGCTGGTTGCTTTTGATATTCTTACACAATGTAATTCCATCCATTTCGGGCATCATTAGATCGGAAATGATTAGATCGGGAAACCAGTTTTTCATTATATCCATTGCCTCTGAGCCGTTGCATGCAGTTTCAATATTATAAAAATCCTTTAAGACATCTTTTAAAAATTCAAGCATCTTTAAATTGTCCTCTACCAGAAGAATCGATTCCTTTTCTGATTTTTGGGAAACATTTATTATTGATTCACCAGACTCAGTTTTGCCTTTGTCATCGTCCAGCGACAGCCCGGATTTATTTTTGAGACTATCCATTTCAATAATCTGTTCCTTAGACAGATGTGCGCTCCCTTTTTTGAAAGAAATAACAAATTTAGTTCCCTTTCCCGGAGTACTGCTTACTTCAATATTTCCACCGTGGAGCTCAATTAGAGATTTTGTCAGCGAGAGTCCTATTCCATATCCTGCAACATCTGAATTCTCCTTATAAAATCTTTGGAAAATGTGCTGAATATTTTCAGGGGAAATACCTTTTCCGGTATCCTTAATGGAAATATAAACCCAGTCACTATCCGCATCCATATATAACGACAGTATTATTTTACCTCCAGGATTTGTAAATTTAAAAGCATTCGAGATCAGATTATGAAGGATGATATCCATACATTTAGAATCGAACCAAAGGAAAACATCTTTGTTTGGGTGCAAAAAACTAAAATCAATTCTTTGTTCATTTGCTTGCCATTCATATAGTGATTTAGTAAGTTCAATAAAGGAGACTATATCATTGTACTTACACTTTAGTTTCAGTGTATCTGATTCAGCTTTTCTAAAATAAACAAGCTGGTCTAACAAGCTGACAAGATAATCTGACTGGCCCTTTATCAAGGTCAGATGTTTGGATATGCTGCTATTATATCCGTGGTGCTTCAACAGCCATTGAGCCGGACCGGCGATAAGAGAAATGGGAGTTTTAAATTCATGGGACACATTCATAAAAAATTTGAGTTTAGACTCATTGAGTTCCTTGGTCTTTAGCAATTCTATCTCTTCAATCTTCACTTTTTGTTTCAAGTGCAGGATTCTTCGGCTGTTTTTTAAAATGAGCAAGGAAACAGTTATAAAAACTATAATATAGAAGACAAAAGCATAAGTGTTTGCCCAAAATGGAGGCAGAATGGTAATGTCTATCGATTTGGATTTATCTGACCAAACCCCATGCCTGTTAGCGGTGTAAAACTCTAAATTGTAGTTTCCCGGTTTGATCCTGGAATAGTTGGCTGTATAATGTCCTTTATTATAGTATATCCAATCCTTGTCATAACCATACAGTCTATATTTAATACTGTTATTTTTTGGACTAGAAAAATTCAGAGCAAGCAATTCAAAGGAAAAGGTGTTCTGGTTGTAGGCAAGTTCGAGATGTTCAAGCTCCGAAATGGATTTCGTAAGGAGTATCTTATTATTGACTTTATCATTAGGTAAGATGGTTTTAGAGAATAATTTAAAACTTCCAAACTCGGGTAACGGAGTGATGGTATCATCCCGGATTACATCCGGATCAAATAATGTTAATCCGTTGTTACCTCCCAATATAATTCGGTTATCACTTAATTTCAGAGCAGCGCTTGTAAAAAAGTCACTGGCCAGCCCGTCATAAAAATCGAAAGCGATAAATTTACTGGTCTCTATAATGAATTTATTCAATCCGAAATTCGTGCTAACCCATAAATTACCTGATTCATCTTCCAGGATTGCTTTCACTGAATTATTGGAGAGTCCATGAGTCTCATTATAAGTTGTGAAAATAAGACTATCATCTGTAAAGAGTCCATGGGCCAGACCGCTGCCTTCGGTGCCAATCCATAGATCCCTTTCAGAAGTCCTGATAATGGAAGAAATAAAGTTACTCTGTAAAGATTGATCATCAGGCTTTGATTTATACTGCTTAAATTTCAACGTATTTAAAGAGCTGGTCTCGTTCAGATCGAGGTGTATCATTCCGTGATGAAAAGTTCCCATCCATATGGTTTCATCAAATGGATCGCTATAAAGAAGTTTTGACCTGATGTTGGAATTTTCAGAATCCAATTGCAGGTCAATGACTTCAACTCCTGCAATATCATTGGAACTCCCGATCAAAAATTTCCTGATACCCTTACTGGTGGCTATAAGAATATTCCCATCGTCGTCCTCACAGATTCCCTCCTGATCGGTTTCAACATTATCCACCTCAATGAGTTCATTGCTTCCCGGCGGAAGATAATACAGACCATCCCAGGTTCTTAACCAAATAATATTCCTGGAATCAACCAAAATGGATGAAACAGACTTATTAGCGACTAAGTTAAAATTGAACGGAACCTTTATGATTTCATTTGTTTCACAATTTATGAGGGAGACCCCTTTATCTCTGGCTCCTATCAGAATGTATTTATTCTCTAGTTGGGCAAATGAGAGTACAATATCTGAGCCCGAATCAAAATTATAGTCGCTCACTTTGTTTAGGTTGAAAAATGCATAGGAAGAGAGTTTGAATTTAATCATCCCATTTTCAGGAGTGCCAATCCAAAGGATTCCTTGCCTATCCTCATAAAGGCACCTGATTCGATTGCTGGGGAGCGAGTTTATATCGTAAGGATTGGGGTTAAAAGTCTTTACTTCATAGTCTCCATTTTTTGGGATTATTTTGTTTAAGCCTTTCTCCATCATAGAAACCCATATATTAGACTCATTATCTATCAATATACTGTTAACTTTCTGTCCTTTGAGGATTGATTTGATCGGTTTGAAGTCGGTTGTATTCTTTTGCTTCAAAATTTCCGTGAGAAATAGTCCATCTTTTGATCCTATCCAAGCGAGTGAATCATCCTGTATGACAATTGATTTCATTTCTTGCTTAAGGAATGGATTATCGCTAATTACCGGTTCAATTTCAAGATCGTCATTTATAACTATAAGACCTTTATTTGAGCACAGATAAAACGATCCGTCAGGACCTGAAGCAATATCATAGAAATTGGCTGGATTGCTGCTATTGCTTTGATAAACAACCCGGTGATAAGAGGAACGATCTTTCTGAATAATATAAATTGCGTTATTATTGCTTAATATCCATAGCCTGTGCTTAGAATCCTCATAAAGCTTTGTAACATTAATTCGGGCATTCATGAATCCCTCCAATTTCAGGGTTCCAAATTTTTCAGTGCTTTGATTGAAATAACAAAGTCCCTCTTCAGTGCCTATCCATAATAAGCTATCGTAAGATTCCACCATAGAATTTACGCGGTTGTGAATCAGACTTGATGAGTCATATGGAATATTGTGAAAGATCTTGAAGTTGATCCCGTCATAACGGTTTAAGCCATCATAAGTGCCTACCCAAATAAAACCTTTGGAGTCCTGAAATATAGTATTTACACCGATGTGAGATAGTCCCTCCCTTATGGAAATCTTTTCAAAGAAGTAGCTTTCATTTGATTGTGCAAATGATAATTGACAAAGAAAAATGAATGAAATAATCTGAAAAATATGTATTGATCTTTTCATTTTTCGCAAAATTAAGTCATAAGCTCAACTTCTGTTTTAACTCCTTTTTTGGCGCTTTCACTCCGGCAGGAAATAAATACTGTTTCTTTCAAATAGTCATCTAGCCAAAGATAATATTTATTCTGCAGAATCGCAGAGCGGCCAAAACTAAGAGTAGTGAATGCTCTATATTCCTTTAACAGACCCATTTGTACCAGAATGAGGGATACTGGAGCTGCAGGAACCGATATTTGGAAAATGAAATTATTAATTTTAATTTAGTTGTTATGCTTATCTTTATTCTTCATCAATAACTTATCTTAAATTCTAATAATGAATAATACTTATATTAAAATAATTATCCTGTTTCTTGTAATGTTTAACTGTAAATATGGATCAGGACAAAATGGGTTTTATAATGTGAAAAATTTTGGGGCAACTGGAGAAGGAAAGGTGTTGGAAACAGAATTTCTTCAAGATGCCATAGACAAATGCTCCGATGACGGTGGGGGAACTGTTCTGTTTCCTTCCGGAACATATCTTACAGGTTCAATCGTTTTAAAAAGCAATATAACTTTAAGAATAGAAGCTGGTGCCATAATACAAGGAAGTAGTAATAAAGATGATTACAAAATTATAATACCAAAATTTCCTTCGAGAACAAACGAATTATATGTGACCCGGAGTATAATTTATGCGGAAAATGCTGAAAACATTTCCATTGAAGGAATGGGAACAATTGATGGCAATGGCTTAAGTGATATTTACGATATCAAACGGCCCCAGAACAACAGGCCTTTTATTGCACGTTTTGTTCAATGTAATAACTTAAACATTAGAAATATAACAATGCTTGAACCAGCTAATTGGACCTGTCATTTATTAGGATGTTCCAATGTGCTGGTGGATGGGGTAAAATTACTGGCTTCACATCGAGAAAACCGCGATGGTCTGGATATTGATGGATGCCAAAATGTTACAGTTTCTAATTGTCAAATTGTAACCGGAGACGATGCAATTGTACTAAAAAGCACTGGCCCTGCTATTTGTAAAAATATAAATATTATCAATTGTAATGTCTCCTCACAAGCTTCAGCCATAAAAATGGGTACTGAAAGTACAGGCGGTTTTGAAAACGTAACCGTCTCAAACTGCATTATCACAAATGTAAAAGAACATTCCGGTATTGCGCTAATGACAGTAGATGGCGGAACTCTAAAAAATATATTATTCAACAATATCATTATGGATAGTGTAAAGGTGCCCTTCTTTATACGATTGGGTGACCGTGCCAGACCCTATAAAAATGGATTGCCAACCCCGGAGACCGGGAGTGTCGATAATATATGCATAAGCAATGTGATTGTTACCAATGCAAAACAAACAAGCCACATAACCGGGTTAAATAAAAAGAAAATAACGAATATTTCTTTTCACAACATTTCAATATCATTTACCGAGTCATATAAGGGTAAGCCACTGGCATACAATGAAATTCCATTTAATGAATCTAATTATCCAATGGGACAAATGTATGGACAAGATTTACCTGCTTCTGTGTTTTTTTTTCGGAATATTGAAGGATTAGTCCTCGATGGGATTGACATCCAATTTGCCGGTAATGATATCCGTCATGCCCTATTACTAGATAGAGTTTCTGATGTCAGATTACAAAATATTAAAGTTAAAACTATTAGCAATGTACCTCTTGCATATTTTAGAAATACTCAAATATGTTTGATGGAAAATTGCAGCAATTATGGAAATTCAAATTATTTGGCTACAGTTGAAAGTGGCAATTGTTCGAAATTCAATATAAATTCAGATAAATTATTTATCGATCAGAAAGCTTTTTCTGAAACTACACAATTGACTGATAAAATTTATGAAAATATTGCTGGTTATGCATCCTATGAATTTAATAAAGATGATTCAATTGATGGATTACCTGCATATTCCTTAAATGAAGGTTCGGTTTCAATTAGTATACCTACACAAGCTCAAAGTCCATTTAAAATAATGATTTTAAACAAAGTTATTAAGGAGGATGAAATTATAAATGTAAATGTAAATGGAACAGACTACCAATTAAAGCTTAGCAATAAAACCTGGGGTTGGAATTCCGTAACCGTTGAAAAAACATATTCAAAAGAAGAAATTAATTTGGATCTTCAATCTGATCGCGGTTCAAAATCAGAAGTCAGTATTGCAAAAATCGTAATGGTTCCATTGAAGGTAACCGACTAGGCAAAATCGATATAAAGATACCTAAGGGTAATTTAAAGAGTATTGAAATAAATTAATAAAATAAGAGGATATTTATAAAATACAGCAAAGCCTGTTTGTGATTATCCTTATTCTTGCTGTTCAGTAAATGGCTTCCTTGTAAAATTATACTATTACGAACAAAACAAGGAAGCAAGTGAACATAGAAGCTGAAAGCTTGACTTACTTTTACTAAAGGTATCTAAATAATAAAATAATTAACTATTTCTGATTCAGTCCGGATCTTTAAGGATTATTTCGCCTGATGTTTAAATTCTGATTCAATGATAAAAAAACTGTTAACAATACTGATCATCTGTCTCGCTAAGTTCAACTGTGCATTCACACAATCGAAACCGAATATAATACTGATTGTATCTGATGATCACGGAAAGGATGCCCTTGGGTGCTATGGAAATTCAGTGATTAAAACCCCTGCTATCGACGACCTTGGTTCAGACGGAATGAGGTTTACAAATGCATTCTGCACAAGCGCCAGCTGTAGTGCCAGTCGCTCGGTACTGCTAACCGGCAAGTTCAACCATGCAACCGGTCATTACGGACATGAGCATTCCTACAATCATTTTAGCACTTTTGATACAGAGAAAAGTCTGCCTTATTATCTGGAAAAAGCAGGATATCGCACAGCAAGGGTAGGTAAATACCATCTTGCACCGGAATCGGTATATCATTTTCAGCAGGTTTTTAGTGCAGACTTAAGGAATCCGGTGCAGATGGCTAATGTTTGTGAAGAGTTTATTTCTGCCGATTCGATTCCGTTTTTCCTCTACTACTGTACCGGTGATCCTCATCGTGCCTGGGCATTTGATAATTTACCCCTTCGGCCCAACTCATTCGGGAATTTAGAGAATGATCATTACCCCGGAGTGATAGAACAATACTATAAACCGGAAGAGGTGATTGTTCCTCCATTTCTTCCAGATACAGATGAATGCAGGGCAGAGCTGGCACAATACTACCAGTCGGTTTCGAGGGTCGATCAGGGAGTTGGGCGTTTGATTGAGATTTTAAATGATGCCGGTTTGTATGATAATACCGTAATTATTTATATTTCTGATAATGGTATTGCTTTTCCTGGTGCAAAGACTACCTTGTATGAGCCAGGGATGAGTTTACCTTGTATTGTCAAACTTGCCGGACAAAAAGATGCGGCAGAAGTGAGAGAAAATATGTTTAGTTGGGTGGATATGACACCAACATTGCTTGATCTGGCAGGCATATTTCCTTTAGAGAATACTTTTCATGGCAGGTCATTGCGTGGAGAATTGCTGGACCCTTTAGCGGCGGGCGCGAACGAAGTCTATGCTTCACATACTTTTCACGAGATAACTATGTACTACCCTATGAGGGTGATTCGGGAGAAAAGGTACAAGTTCATTTATAATATCGCTTATCAACTGGATTATCCCAGTGCCTCAGATTTGTGGGATTCGAATACTTGGCAGTCGGTTTACACTAAGGGTGAAAAAAGTTTGTTCGGTAAAAGAACAGTTGAAGCGTTCTTGCATCGTCCGAAATTTGAGTTGTACGATCTGGAAAATGATCCTGATGAAATTTACAATCTGGCAGAAAAAAAGAAGTTTCAGCCAATGGTGTTGGAGTTTACAGAAAAAATGAAGGCCTTCCAGGAGCGAACCAACGATCCCTGGTTATTGAAGTGGGAGCATGAATAGTTATTATTATTTTTGTATCTATGAACTCGTTTATGAAATGATCTTTAGAACTGTTTTTCCAGAATTTATTAAAAGCGACACAACAATTTATACTTATTAGATATGAATTTGAGAATTCGAGAAATTGCAAGTTTGCTTATAATGAGCTATTTATGTACAACTGTGGTAAGTACACAAAATTTAAATTTTGATTTAGCTAGCACTAAACAAACCAAAGTTACTGATACCCTTGCTGATCTGGGTTATCCTGAAATAAATACTTTAGAATCCAACAATGTGTTTGATCCATACTTCTGGAAGATCACATTTCCTCTGGAAAACCCCGAAACCGGGAATGCACTAGAGGTGCTGAACCCTGAATTCTCCTCCTATGTGTTAGGCGAAGAGGCTTGGCCTGCAGAACTTGCTGAGTATTTCTACACCACCGATGAGGGACAGGCTTTCTATTGTAAATTTATGGGTGCTACCACTCCAAACACAGACTACGCACGCACAGAGTTGCGAGAAATGGTGGGGCCTGACCAGCACAATTGGACGCTTCAGACTGGAGGTCACTTATATGGCAGAGTAAAAATTACCGATTTTGAAGAAAATGCGAATAAACTATTCTTTATGCAGATACATGGGAAACTCCCTTCTGACAAGCCCCTACTGAAATGCATCTGGGAAAAGGGGGTGATACGACTTATTACGAAAAGTGGTGAAAGGTTGGTTGATTACAAGAAGGGCGACAATGGTAAGTATGTTGAAGTTGGTGAAGAATGGTTTACCTGTAACATTGATGTGGATACTGCAGCAATGATTGTTAAGATTAATGGCCAAATAATCGAGGTCTTCGATCGGGAGGAAGTGTTGCAATATTGGCCAAGTAACAACACCTATTATTTCAAAGCAGGGAACTACCTGCAGCATGATAATGAAGGCGCTGCAGCTAAAGTGATTTACTCTGGACTCGAAGTTAGCCATGAAAACAATCCCGGCGAGCCCGGTGATCCCACAAATTCCATTTTCAGAATAACAGAATGCGATAGCTATACCGTACCTAGCGGTGACGAAACTTACCAAAGCAGTGGCATTTATATGGATACTATCCCAAATTATTTTGGAGCAGATAGTATAATGATTATTATGGTCAATATCAATAACTCAAATACAGGAACCGATATTCAAACTGCCTGCGGTGAATATTCATGGATTGACGGAAACACCTACACCACTTCAAATTCAACAGCAACCCACGTGTTAACCAATGCAGATGGATGCGATTCTTTGGTAACACTTATGCTAACCACTAACACGGTTAATACTTCTGTTATACAGGAAGGAGCATTACTTACTGCAAATGAGGCAGGAGCAACATACCAGTGGTTAGATTGCTCTGGGAATGTTCCAATTAGTGGAGCAACCAATCAATCCTTTACGCCATCAACGAATGGAGATTATTCAGTAATTGTTACAAATAATGAATGTTCGGATACTTCCAGTTGTTATACTGTACAAGGAGTAGGAATAAGTGAAAATAATTTTGGTAATAAGCTTCAACTTTACGCTAACCCTACGAATGGAAAATTCTCCATTGATTTAGGTGATAACTATCAAAGGGTTACGATTACTTTAAAAGATTTAACCGGAAGATTGATACAACACAATACTTATAAGGATAGTCAATTGTTAAACATAGAAATACAAGAGCCAGCTGGAATTTATCTATTGATTGTTGAATCAGTTGATAAAAAAACTGTTTTTAGCCTTGTAAAGGAATAAAAATATTTGCCAGCACCAGTAACTAGTGTATAATAATCAAGCATTCCTTTTTCTACACACACCTGATGGATGCGGCCAAAGGTCTTTTCAAAAATTGCAGCTGGTAGGAAGTTGTATTGCGACTATTAATGGATAAAATGAGTCAAAAATCAATTCCCTAATCCTCATAATATGTGTCAATTACAACTTTTCCGAAAAAAACGTCAACACTTCAGTATACAAAAAAATAAACCCGCCTGGAACGTCAATTCAGCGTGGGTTTTTGTTTTTTAGTGGAAGTGTCAGGTGGAAAAATCATTTTTTTATTCCCCCTGCTTTACATTCCCTCAACTTCTATCATATTCATAGATTTATATTATCTTTGCTCTTCTGAATAAAAAAAATCCGCAAAGTGGACGAAAAACAATTGAAATTCGATAAAAGATACCTCCAGATGGCTAAAATCTGGGCACAGAATTCTTATTGTAAACGGAGACAGGTGGGCGCCCTTCTGGTAAAAGAAAAAATGATTATTTCTGATGGCTATAACGGGACTCCTGAGGGCTTTGAGAATAATTGTGAGGACGAAAATAATAAAACCAAGCCCTATGTGCTTCATGCTGAGGCAAATGCAATAACTAAAGTGGCGAAATCTAATAATTCAAGCGAGCAAAGTACCCTTTATGTTACCACTTCTCCTTGCATAGAATGTTCAAAATTAATTATTCAGGCAGGGATTACCCGGGTGGTATTTTCCGAACTTTATCATTTGAATGAAGGCTTGAAATTATTAGAACGTGCAGGAATTAGTGTGTTTCACTTTCCCATAGAAGAATAAATCTTTAAAATATTGATCCGATGACTCCAAAAAAATATATCCTCCCCCTCCTATTCTCCCTTTTATTAATAACAGGTATTCTTATTGGAAATTGGTACGGATCGAATTATTCAAAAACAAAACCTCTCCCTTCCCTTTTTAATAAAATGAAAGAAGGCGATAATGGCGAGCTTAGCTTTTCTCTCCTTCCCCGGAACAATAAAATTTCTACCATTTTAAGTTATATTGAAAATGAATATGTCGATACCGTAGATCTTTCTGTGTTAACTGAAGCCGCCATTCCTCCTCTGGTAGAAAAACTTGATCCCCATTCCATTTACATTCCGGCACCCGACCTTCAAAGATTTAATGAACCTCTAACAGGGAATTTCAGCGGAATCGGCATTCAGTTTAATATGATAAATGATACCATTGCTGTTATTAATACCATTCCTAACGGACCTTCAGAAATTGTAGGTTTGATGCCCGGTGACCGAATTATAATGGTTGACGATTCTCTGGTTGCCGGAAAGAATATTCCCAGTGACGAAATTGTAAAAATGCTTAAAGGCCCGAAAGGAACAACCGTAAAAGTAAGCATTTCACGAAGAGGCGAAAAAAAATTACTGGAGTTTGAAATTACCCGTGATGATATTCCCCTGTATTCGGTTGATGTAGCCTATATGATAACTGATGAAATAGGATACCTGAAAATCAGCACTTTTGCTCAAACAACTTATAATGAATTTATTGAGGGAATAGATAAATTGCATAAACAGGGCATGACCCGTCTCATTCTTGACCTTAGAGGAAACGGAGGTGGCCTCATGGATCCGGCTATTAATATTGCAGATCAGTTTCTGAGTGAAGGCAAATTAATTGTTTATACCCAGGGAAAATCCAGACCTAAGCATGAGTTCAGGTCGAGCTCTAAAGGAATATGTAAAGAAGATGAATTAATAATTCTCATCGATGAATTTTCGGCATCCGCCAGCGAAATCCTTGCGGGAGCTATTCAGGATAATGACCGCGGAACCATTATCGGACGTCGCTCTTTTGGAAAAGGCCTGGTTCAGGAACAAATCGAGTTTAAAGATGGTTCGGCTTTAAGACTCACCATTGCAAGGTATTATACACCTACAGGCAGAAGTATCCAAAAGCCTTATAATGAAGACAAAGAAGATTATTACAGCGATATTCACGATCGTTTTGTAAATCATGAGTTTGAAAATTCCGATAGCATTCATTTTAGCGATACGCTTAAATATATTACCGAACAGGGTAAAGTTGTATATGGGGGTGGCGGAATAATGCCGGATATTTTTATTCCAATCGACACTATTGGAACAAGTGCATATTTTAGCCGGGTAAGAAATTTAGGACTTATTTATCGTTTTGCTTTCGATTATACCGATGATCACCGCACTCAGTTAATGGCAAGTAAAGATCTTAAAAGCCTTGAAAAATATCTCGACAAATCTTCTTACTTCAAAGAGTTTATTGCTTATGCCAGTGAAAAAGGAGTTAAACCAGATTATAAAGAAATTGAAATTTCCCGTTTGATTATCTCCACCCAGTTAAAGGCTTACATCGCAAGAAATATAATGGATAACGATGGCTTCTATCCTATTATCCGACCCATAGATAAAACCTTATTGGAGGCCGAGAAACTATTTGATAAGTAACAAGTTAAATCTCATTCCGGATCTAATATAATTCTCTTAGTACCTCCAGACTTTTCAAATTGTCGAGTTTGTAATGATGAATGGTATAAAACTTCAGAATTTGATCCAGTAAGGCATTTCGCTGAACCCTGCTTAACTTTATTTCTAAGGAATCGTCGTAATTAAGATTATAAAACTGAAACAGAATAGCAGACAGGTTTTTATCTGAATATTCAAGGTGAACCGGCTCTGCATCAACAAAAGCGCCATCTCTTAAATCAAAAAATATCTGATCAGTCTTGTTTAAGGTTGAAGGCAAAATGCCCAGAAAAGGGGTTAATTTCATGAGAAAAGCCAGATGAAAATTTGCAATCTTGCTATGCAAATCAAAGTATTCAATTGAGCTGATTAAAAAGTTGAACATGGCTGAGTTCGACACCTCCTCCTGAAGACATTTTGAAAGGATTTCAGAAAGAAATAAGGCTTGTGAACTTTTAACCGGATTATAAGGAAAATCGTTAAAACTTATGGAATTTGAGAATTCTTTCACCAGTAAAAGATCCCTCCCCTCCTTATAATAAATTTCAAAATTAAGGACGAACAGATTCTGTAAGAGGTTGGATTTGAGTCTCGATTTTTTGGTTCTTACCCCTTTAAACATGAAGGATTTTCTTCCAAAATTTTCAGTATAAACATGACATATTAAACTTGTGTCGCCATATTTAATATTTTGAAGAATGATTCCTTTTGTTTTTTCAAGCATTTTAATGAATAAATAAGAGTTTTGTTACTGTTGTCAGTAAGCCGTCTTCTGAAGTACAAAAGACAAGATAAACGCCTGTCGCCACCCTGTCACCTGCATAATTAAAACCATCCCACAGAGCCTGACCTCCCAATGAAGTTGTTTCGAAAACTATATTTCCATTAAGATCTGTTACTTTAACAAATGTATTTTCAATCAAGCCTGAAATAACAATGTCGCCAAAATAATCCTCCCGAACCGGATTGGGAAAAACATAAACATCGGAGAAAACATCATCGGGCAGAGTGGCATCCCCAATGTATGAGATAATTCCGCTTTCAGTCCCAAAAAATACCTCGCCGGTTTTATCGTCAATTTCAATGTCGGTTATTGTATTCGACAGCAATGGGCTGTTTTCGGTATTAAATTCATGGATCTCATCCAAACCGTCATCAGATACAAGATAGACTCCACCTCCGGCGGTGCCAAGCCATTTACGGTTAGCTCCATCAACTTTAATGCTGGTAATACTTTCTGTTCCCAGCAGTGGATCACCAAAACCTGAGCCATCGTTCCGAGGTATAATAATTTGTTGTGCATAGAAATTACTTTCAGAAAAAACGCGATAGGGACTATAATAAATGACAGGACCCTGATTTGTTCCCACCCAGATATTTCCATCCCGGTCTTCGGCAATGGAATAGACTTCATTGGTAATTACCCCTCCGTTTCTGTCAACAATAGACAGTTTCTTCCACTCATCATCATCTTCATTTTCTATGGTATTTTTATCATCGAAAACGAATAAACCTTTTCCACCTTGAAGAATAATCCACTTATGATTGTTTTCAGTAACGATTATATCAGCCATATTTGGAGCGTTTACGGCACTTGCAATATCAAAAGATTTCCACTCTCCGTTAGTTTTATAAACGGATAAAGGTTTAGCTGTGCCCCCATTTGCTATCCATAAATTCCCTTCCCGGTCGAAATCAAGTCCCCCTAAACGATAATAGTTACCCGGTATTACAGTTTGCAGGCTGCTGGGTTCGCCTTTAAATACATTTTGTAATTCCCCATTTCTGAATTCCAGCAAACCATATCCCCATGAGGCTGCGAAATAATGATCATTATCCAATGGATCAATTTTTACTGCTATCAAATCTTTAATGCTGTCGTTTCTCCAGTTTGTCCAATCCTTATTTTCATATTCATAAAGCTCGGCAATACTAAACAAATTATTCCATGAGGCAGTGGTTCCTCCGGCTACGCCCAGTAACTTTCCCTTCGAAAATGTCATGCCGGCAATACTAAGCCCGGCCGGACCTTCAGGAACTAAATTAATTTTCTCTCCCCCACCAGGGTTTTTAATTAAACCAACCGCTTTATCAGCAATCCACATAACATCATTATCGTCATAATTAGCACAAGCAGGGTTTCCAACATACATATGCTTCACTACCTGACCCGTTTCGTTAATTACATCTAAATCGTATCTCGAACAAACTACCAAACGCGCATTATTACAGGCAATAGATTGAATAATACTTCGTTGAAAATATGGGTAGGGTTCCCAGCTGCCGTTCCTGTTATAATAAATTGAATCTTCACCTGCTGATGTGCTTCTCCAAACCAAAAACACCGTCCCATTCTCTGCTGCCAAAGAAGATATTATATCGTTTGAATTTGAGAATTTGGTATGTTTATACCAGTTGTTAAAATCAATCAGGTTTGCAGAATTCAGGTCGGCATAAAATAATCCTTCATCTGTTCCTGCAAAAATGAATTCATCATTTGACGAAACTGTGTTTACTTTTATTTGTTCACCATTAAGTCCAATATAATAGGTTTCCTTTATCTCTTTCTTAAGCAGATCGATTACAACAATTCCGAATCCACAAGCCAGATATGCCTTATCGTTTAAAAAATAAACAGAATATATATTCTTGTCGCCCAAAATAGCTTTCCTTTTTATGTCGGGCAGGTTAAAAATTGTATTCCCGTATACCAAATCGAGATTTGCATTGGCATAGGCAATTATCAACACATCATTTGTTTTTGAATAAGCAATGGTTGAAATATCAGAATCAGAAAGTCCGTTTTCTTTAGAGAATTTATTCAGACTGTTGTCTGAATCGTCATAATAAAACAGTCCCCCGTTTGTTGAACAAAATATTTTATTATTCACTATGGCTATTTTATAGGCGCTATTATAAGGCAAATAACTTGTCCAGCTCCCCAAATAATCCTGAGAAAACAGGGATGTGGAAAAACTTATTAAAATGATCAAAATCGGGATGACTCTCCGCATAAATTTTTTGTATAATACGTTGAAAAATAAATATTAGTACATCAATCAGGAACTAAAAATAGATAAAACAATTAAGCAAATATCCAATTAGTATCAATTTACATAGTACAGGTTTTCAAAAATTCTACTAGTTTTCTGGTTGCAATGGCCCGGTGACTTATACTGTTCTTTTGTTCAATATCCATTTCGGCAAAACTCTTTTTATATCCAAGAGCCTGAAATACAGGGTCATAGCCAAAGCCTCCACTACCACTTGGTTGTTTAAGAATTATACCATTAACGATTCCTTCAAATAAATATTTCCTTTCATTCAGAATCAAAGCAATAACAGTACGAAAACGCGCTGTGCGAAGTTCCTTAGTGTCTAATTCTATAAGTAATTTCTTAATATTTCCCTTATTCGCTTCCAATTCCGGAAACTGAATATCTCCCATCCGGGAATAACGTGCAGAATACACGCCAGGTCTGCCATCCAAGGCATCTACCTCTAATCCTGTATCATCAGCAAAGCAATTACCTCCGTATTTTTCATAAATAAAATTTGCCTTTTGGAAAGCATTTTCTTCGAGAGTATTATAATCTTCCGGTATATCACCTTCAATTCCCGCCTCAGACAGACCTATAATTTTATAATTATCGCCAATAACATTTCTAATCTCTGATAATTTGTGCTTATTGTTGGTGGCAAAGATAAGTTCCATTAAATTTTTGTTTTGTGAATATCCGGGGGTGAAATTAGAAAATAAAACAAAGACAAAAAAAGAAGGCCTTTCGACGGGTCAAAATACAAAATATTAAGCTCTTAGTCTACTTTTTTACTCTGTGTACTAATGTAATATATTGAATTATGCAGGCTTGTGCCGGAAGGCACAGGTATTTTCTGAGCCTTTTTCAACACTCACGATTTCATTTTCAACATTCGGTATGGTATGTTTAAAGGAGAATTAAAATTTAATCTATCCTCCCAAAGCCCTGAAACCAGAAGCTATTTTAGCAGGTTTAGGATTCATACAGTACACAGGAATTCTTTCAGGATTTGCAATAATATATTGCTCCCGTGCTGCAATCATATAATCCAGAAAACCAATATCTCTGGTTACCAGAATTAAAATCATATCAGCTTCCTGCTGTTTGGTAAAATCAATAAGTTCCTTTTCAAATGATTTTTTTCCTTGTGCAGTATGAATTTCGTATTCCACACTATTGTTTTTAAGAACATTTTCAGCGTAGAGAAGATTTGAAGCTAAGCGTCGTTTAAAAGTTCTGTCGGCAGATTTTCTCTTAAAGAGCAGGAATTTAGAATTATAATGTTTAGAAAGATAACTCACAGAGGCAACCTTTTCCTTGTTTTCCTTCCTGAAATCGATGGGGAAAACTATTTTTTTAAATACTTCCGTGCCCGGTTTATCCTGAACGATTAAAAAGGGAACTTTAGAATTAGCCATCACTTTTAATGCCCAACTCCCGGTAACCTTCTGCATTCCCTTTCTCCCGTGGGTACCCATTATAACCACTTCTGCCTTAAATTCATGTGCCACCTCGCGTATGGTGTCAAAAATATTCCCCACTTTAACCAAAGAATGTAATTTTTGTTTTATATCCTTCTGCAATTCTTCAATTTTCGCATCCAGTTTCTCTGTGGCAGGAAGAACATCCTCATCTTTCTCAACTAAATGCAGTACTATTATTTCCCTATTGAGAATTCCAGCAATAAGCTTGGCATAAGCAAGAGCGTTTTCTCCTACAGGAGTAAAATCCCAGGGTATAATGATTGGTTTGATGATGGTTTCCATGAACTACCAATTTAAGATTGTTATTATTCTATTTAATTCGTTATTTTTGAACATCGGGTCAAAAACAATTCTGAACAAAGGTACAAGTTATGAATTTTATCAAAGGTTTGTTCAAGTTTCTATGCTTTTTTTTACAGGGAGCATTAATATTGACAGTAAATTCCTATGCCGAAATTAAAAAAAATCCTTTTGAAAATAGCTTGTTTCAATCAGAATTAACTATTCCTACATCTGTTTTCCCTGAAAATGTTACTGATTATTTTTTTGATTCAAATGGGACATTGATTTTTTCTTCAGCAAAAAAAATTGGAATTTTTACTGGCCGGAGCTGGGATTACATTGACCTCCCATTCAAACCTCTGATCTCAATTTCAGCAAATGGGACCATTTTTATAGCTTCAGAATGTGTTGTTTACAGTCTTAA
>JAIOZM010000091.1 GCA_021740585.1 Bacteroidales bacterium | reverse complement strand
GTGGAGCATACCGGAGTCGAACCGGTGACCTCCTGACTGCCAGTCAGGCACTCTAGCCAACTGAGCTAATGCCCCAAAATCCACGCAAATTTAATCCTTTTTTTAAATTTGGCAAACCTTATTTGAATTCCCGGAAGGAATAAAGCTCGCTTTACCAATCTATTTTTATCTGCTCTCCCATTCCCAGTTCTATTTCTTTTTGTTTACCAGCACTTATGAGGGTTGTACGCCCTCCTTTTTCTGAACTTACTCTAACTTTGGTTAAAATATTATCCGCCCATTCCATCGAAATCTCATATCCACCTCTTGCCCTTATTCCCTTTACCGAGCCACTTTCCCACGCATCGGGTAATGCAGGTAATAATCTGATTTCGTTTTCATTCGACTGCACCAACATTTCAATTACTGCTGCAGAACCTCCAAAATTTCCATCTATCTGAAAAGGCGGGTGGGCATCAAAAAGATTGGGATAGGTCCCTCCACCTCTGGCATAACTTGTCTTTACTCCATCCGGATCAACATAACGCAGCAACTCCCGGTACATTTTATATGCCCGATTTCCATCCCAGAGGCGTGCCCAAAGGTTTATCCTCCAGCCTTTCGACCAACCTGTTGTCTCATCTCCCTTAATCTCAAGGCTGGTACGACAAGCTTCAGCCAGTTCCGGAGTGTTTATGGGGTCGATCTGATGTCCCGGATGCAAACCAAAAAGATGAGACTGATGTCGATGCTTTGGATCTGCATCCTCCCAATCGTGATACCATTCCTGCAAATTACCCTTTTTACCAATTTGATAAGGATAAAGCCGGGCCAATGCCCCTTCCATTTTCAGTCTGAACTCACTATCGAGGTTTAAAACTTTTGAGGCTTCGATGGTTTGCCTGAAGCATTCTCTGATCATTGCCAAATCAGCCGTTCCTCCATACAAAGTTGCTCCCTTATATCCTTCTGGTGTTAAATACAAATTTTCCGGTGAAGTAGATGGTGAGCTTATCAGAATTCCATTCTTATCTTCCACCAACCAGTCAAGACAAAACTGAGCTGCTCCTTTCATTAATGGATAGCCATTATCTCTCAAGAACTTATCGTCTTGTGTAAACATATAATGCTCCCACAAATGAGTGCTCAGCCATACTCCTCCCATATTCCAATTGGCCCAAACCGGATTACCCTGTCCAAAATCTCCAACAGGATTGCTCATAGCCCAAATGTCTGAATTATGACAGGCAGCCCAGCCACCTGCCCCATAAAAAGTTTCAGCTGTAACCTTTCCTGTAGCAGAAATATTTTCTATAAAACTCAACAGGGGATGATGCATTTCTGAAAGATTACCCGATTCTGCAAGCCAGTAGTTTTCTTCAGCATTAATATTTGTAGTATAATTACTGCTCCAGGGAGGTCTTATATATGGATTCCATAAACCTTGCAAATTAGCAGGTACTCCATCTGTTCTGGAACTGGAAATTAAAAGGTAGCGCCCGTATTGAAAATACAAAACCTCAAGGTACTTATCTTCCTCACCTGTGGCATATCGTTTCAATCGTTCATCAGTTGGCAGATTGGGTGCTTCTGATTTACCTAAATTCAAACTTAAGCGGTTAAAATATGACTGGTAATCGACTAAATGCGTTTTTTTCAATTCAGCAAAAGACTTTTGGGATGCCTTTTTCAAATTTTCTGAAGCTATTAACTTATCATCCAATCCTTCAGTAGCCGGATTTTTATCAAAACCATTGAAACTGGTTGCTACAGAAACTAAAATGGTGGCTTCACTACCATTGATCATTCCAAGCGTTTTATCCCCGCTAACTACATCACCATCAGAATCTTTAATCGAAAAGAGTGCTGTGAAGCGGATGCCCCGGTTTTCATCGAAAGTTACCGCATTTGGAATATCACCCCGATAATTGGGTTCAATGTGGTAAGGTGCATAACCCTTTACGCTAAAAATATTCTCATCCATTGAAATATTGTATTTCAACAGGCTTTCAAATTTAATGTTGAAATTCAGAGCTCCCTTTTTGCTACTACTTAATTTTATAACCATTAGTTTATCAGGATGGGAAATGAAATATTCACGGGTAAATGTAACTCCATCAACTTCATAGCTTATTTTTGAAATGGCCTCGTTAATGTTTAACTCCCGATGGTATTTTGCTATGGAATCCTGCTGATCAAAATCAATAAACATTGTGCCAAGTGGTGAGTAGGATTGTGAAAACAATCCCTGAACATATCGATTAAGTGAATCTGCTGATTTGTAATCTTCATTTTTTAAAGCTTCACGAATAGCGGGAATATATTTGTGTGCATCCGGATTCATATTTGGGTTTACGGGTTCTCCTGACCAAAGTGTGATGTCATTCAAATAAATTTTGTCCGTTTCAAGCCCTCCGAATACAGAAGCTCCCATTTTTCCATTCCCGAGCACAAGACTTTCTTCAAAATATTCAGCCGGCCGATTGTACCATAAAATATTTTCTGATTGATTCGACGCGCAAGAGCCACCAAACAATATAAATCCAATTGCCAAAATAAGGAGGTTTGTTTTCATAGAATTACTTCTTAATTATTTGGAATAAGTGAGCTATAAATATACAAAACCAATACTAATGTGAGAGATATATAAAAATCTTTATTCCTGATCTCTCTTGGATTTATTAAACCATCTCTTCGGATTCAAATAGGATTTGTATTTCGTAAAAAGCTCTTTACCCAATAAAAAGCCTCCCGAATAAAATAGCACCTCAGCAGTAATTAAAGTAATGGTGGTGAAAAGTATTTTATTACTCTTTTCAATGCTAAGAAAAGGTATGACCACCAATAGCCCAAAAAATACTATGGATATTATAACCAAAATCAATCCCAACCTAAACTTCCAGCTTTTATCTCTCATTTTAATAGTTCTAATAAGTATATTTAATAATCTGTATTGCCTTTCTCTTTAATTATTCGAATACAAATATCTAAATAATTACAGATTTTCTGCACTCTCTTATTATTAAGACCCATATCCCTTTTGTTATTCATCCAAAATTTATAATTTGCATAGCTAAATATACATATTAGAAAATATGAAAGTACTAGTTCTTGGTGCAGGGGTATCAGGCCATACAGCAGCCTCCTTTTTGAAAAAGAAGTTGGGGAAAAAACATCAGGTTATTGTGGTATCTCCCAGTCAGTATTACCAGTGGATCCCGTCAAATATATGGGTTGGAGTGGGTCAAATGACAATAGATCAGGTCAGATTCAAGCTTAATAAAGTTTATAAACGATGGAGGATTGATTTTAAACAGGCAAAAGCCTTGTCTATTCATCCTGAGGGAGACTCTACTAACGAAAACCCTTATGTTAATATCGAATATACTTCCGAAGAAAAACTTGGCACTTCTGAACGGGTGGAATACGATTACCTTGTTAACGCTACAGGACCAAAGTTGAATTTTGTGGCTACTCCAGGGCTTGGCCCCGAGCATCATACCGTCTCGGTTTGCTCCTATAATCACGCAAGCCATGCATGGGAAAAATTACAGGAATCTCTAAAGAAAATGGAAGAGGGAATCCCTCAGAAATTTCTCATTGGAACCGGTCACGCAATGGCAACCTGCCAGGGAGCTGCTTTCGAATATACTTTGAATATCGCTTTTGAAATCAATAAAAGGAAATTAGCACATCTGGCCGATATTACCTGGATTACCAACGAATATGAGTTGGGCGATTTCGGAATGGGCGGCGCCTTCATTAAAAGAGGTGGTTATATAACCTCAACAAAAGTATTTACAGAATCTGTGCTTGCTGAAAACAATATTAAATGGATAAAGCGAGCCGGTGTTAAGAAAATTGAAAAAGGGAAGGCCTTTTTTGAGAGACTCGACGGCTCAGAAGATACAGCAGAATTTGACTTTGCTATGCTCATTCCTGCTTTTGCAGGTCAGGGAATTTCTGCTTCTGATAAAAATGGAAATGATATCACTTCAAAGCTTTTTGCTCCTAACGGATTGATGTTTGTCGATGCCGATTACACTCAAAAACCTTATGATGAATGGAGTATTAAGGATTGGCCGGAAAACTACCGAAGTCCGGTATATCAAAATATCTGGGCCGCAGGTATTGCCTTTGCCCCTCCACATTCTATCTCAAAACCAATGATAAGCCCTAAGGGCACAGCCATCTTCCCCACTCCGCCGCGAACCGGAATGCCTTCCGGGGTTATCGGGAAAGTCATTGCTCAGAATATTGCATTTCAAATAAAAACGAATACCGACAAGCATAAACATACCGCAAGTATGGGACGAATGGGTGCAGCATGCATCGTTTCTGTTGGATATGGAATTACAAATGGTCTCGGTGCTTCAATGACGGTATCTCCCATTGTTCCCGACTGGGAAAAATATCCCGATTGGGGAAGAGATATTAATGCCACAGTTGGGGAGATAGGACTGGCCGGTCATTGGATTAAACTCTTTCTACATTATCTTTTTATGCATAAAGCCAAAGGATATCCATTTTGGTGGCTGCTTCCCGAATAATTAAAAAAACAAACATGAATACAAAACCGGAAAACAAAGCTTATAAGGATGAATTTTATCCGCCCATTCCTACAAAAACCACAAAGTTTTTCAGGAAGTTTTTTCCTTTTCAGATCTACAAATTCTTCAGCTTGAATTATAAAATCATGAAGATTGTCGTGAAAGGGCATTCCTAGGATAATTCAACCTGATGCTAAATTAAAATACTATGTCCATTAATCCGGATCCATATTCCAGGATTAGTCCCAAACTAAGGGGAATTCTTCAAAAAAAGGACGTCTTTTTTGATGTTCATTGCCATATATTTACCTCAAAGGATGTGCCCGATGGATTTCTCGGGATACGAGTTCCTTTCGATCAACGTTTTCTAAAATTTTTAGAGCATCAGCTTCACAAAATTATCAGCAAATCAGATACCGACAAACTGAGTAATCTGGCTTATTTTATAGAGTTTTTCAGAAGCAGGTCGTCTGAAGAAACGGCCGAAAAACTAATGGGATATTATCCGGTTAAAAACTTTGTCTTTTGTCCCCTCATGATGGATATGGCGCCGGGAATTAAAGGGAAAATCGAACGGGATTATGATGAACAGATTGAAAAGATGAAGTCTGTAAGAGATGAATTTCCAAATACTATTCTTCCCTTTTTTGCTGCCGATCCGAATAATCCAAAGGTGCTGCAAAATTTCCTTAAAGTTTTCTCCGACAAAGAAGATTATAAATTCTTTGGGGTGAAAATCTACCCTTCACTGGGATATCTTCCCTCGCACCCCGAACTTATGAATATTTATAGCTTATGCGAGAAAAACAAAATCCCTGTTACCGCCCACTGCGCTGGTGCCAGCGTTCATTCCAGTAAAAAAACAATAAAGGATATTAGCGGATTTCATTATGTGCCGGGACAAGGTTTTGTTGAGAAAACCATTACCAAAAGTTTCAAGCGAAAAAAAGATTACGCAAATTTCTTTAATCATCCCCGGAATTGGATTCCCGTTCTCGAAAAGTATCCCAATTTAAAACTTAATCTGGCACATTTTGGAGGCGATAATGAATGGAAAGACTTTCTTTCAGGAAAAACCGATACCTGGGTTGAGACTATTATGGATCTGATGGGAAAACACCCTAATTTGTATTCCGATTTTTCATACACCATGTACCATCCCGGAATTGCGAAAAAATTAAAATCAATGGTCATGGAAAACGATCTCCTTGCCTCGCAGCTTCTTTATGGTTCAGACTATTACATGATAGTCAGGGAAGGACATTTCAAGGCTATGAAAAACAATTTTATCGAATTGATGGGTGAGGATATAATGAAAAAAGTGGCTTTTGAAAACCCTAAACGTTTTTTATTCGGATCTTAGTTTTCTTTAGTAATCCATTCCAGAGAATTATAAACCAATTTCCTGAAATCAGAATTCGCATAGGCATTTTTATCATGACCAAACATTAAATAAACTATTCTTGAATTTGAATAATTATTTGTCCAGCCAATGGGGGAATGGCAATCAGGATGAACTGTAGCCAGAAGCGGGTAAATACGTTCTGTCAGAGTCAAATTTGAATATCCTTCGTCGTGGATAATAAAACTACTTATTCCATGGGTTATATAGTGTTCAGGGTCAATGATCTCAACATTTAATTCTATATCATGCTCGAAATCTGAATGAAGCAAAGTATCGGCAGTTGATTCTTTTGCTACATATCTTCCGCCAATAATATTTTGAAATTCGTCCCAGTTCTGGTATGATACAATTGAATGATGAAGGAATAAAAAACCTTTGCCCTTTTCGGTTAAATCAAGATATGCATCTTTATCCTCCTCTTCAATCTTTTTCCACATATCGTAGAAAATATAGGCATCATAAGACTGTCCTTTTACGGTTCCAAGTAATTGATTTGCTGACGGTTGTGACACCGAGTCGACCTCGTAATTCTCCAGGTTCATAAAAAAATTAAAAAAATCTGTGGTATCAAAACTATGTCCGCCGGTAATAACCAGTACCTTCTTTTTTGGATTGTGCAGACTGCTGCAGAAATTCAAAAGCAGAATACTTAAAATGACTAATAATACTCGCATATCTTTATATTTTAGAAAAAAACTAAATCTTTTCGTCCAGCCTGGAACTTATTGAATGCAATAAATTAATATCCTCACTATTAATCTGCGATAGTCTCTCCAATATCCTGTGATACAAAGCAATATTATCTTTAATATCCAACTTATCCATTAACAGAATAATCCTCTTCTTCAATTCAGCATAACTGTGAGCATTGATTTCCTCCCCTTCTTTCATTTCGATTTCTAAATCTGAAAATTCATAGGCGTAAAGCATAACCGATTGTCCGAGGTTAATGGAAGGATAGGGCGACTTAAGAGGGATGGTTGAAGCCAAATCACATTCGAGCAAAATCTCATTTGGCAAACCTGACTCTTCCGTGCCAAATAAAATCCCAACTTTTTTTAAAGATTCTTGCTTTATATGAAGAATTTTGATGGCTTCTTTTGGAGTCAGATAATCTTCTTTTGCCGTTCTCTTTTTTGCGGTAGTGCCAATTACAAAATCCAGATCTGCAATTGCCGTATTAAAATCAATAAATACTTTTGCCTGTTCAAGAATTTCATGAGAGCCATGAGCCATCATTTTTGCCTCCTCAGCCAGGTGATCGCAAGGATCGATAAGTCTTAGCTCCCTGAAGCCCATTGTCTTCAGCGCACGGGCCGCAGAACCCACATTTCCGGGAACCGCTGGTTTATATAGTATGAATACGAAATTCATTTGTAGTGCAAAATAGTATTAATGACTTTTTAGACAGCCTCATTGTCCCTACTTATTAAAATAATTGACACCCATCTTGTCCAATATCTTCTCATGCTCCTTCACCTTTTCAGAAAATATGCCCCAGTTCTTAAGCTCCGGAGCAGTCCAGTCCACCTCCGACATGGCCAGCATACGAGGGAAAATCATATATTCCACATGTTTAAAATTGGGAATATATTCTGTCCATACATTTGCCTGTGCTCCAAGAATGAACTTACTTTCCTCTTCATTTAATTCTCCAGGAACAGGTTCGTAATTATAGACTTTTTCTAAAGGAAGAAATCCTCCGATTGCCAAAGGTTCGCTTTCCTTATCAGCCTGATAATGATCGAAATAGCAATACTCGTTTGGAGTCATAATCACATTATGCCCCATTTTTGCAGCAGCAATTCCCCCTTCTTCTCCCCGCCACGACATTACTGTAGCATTTGGTGCCAATCCTCCTTCCAGAATTTCATCCCAGCCTATAATCTTTTTTCCTTTTTTATTAAGGAAAGTCTCTATACGGGAAATAAACCAGCTTTGCAATTCGTGTTCATCTTTAAGATTGAGCTTTTTAATAAGATCCTGTACTTCTTTGCTATTTTCCCATTGGGTTTTCAGGGCTTCATCCCCGCCAATATGAATATAATTTGAAGGGAATAATTCTGCCACTTCGGAAAGGACGTTTTCTAAAAATCCGAAGGTTTCCTCCGAGGGCATATAAATATGAGGTGAAATACCCCAGTAGGTCATCACATCAATATCTTCCCCCGTAACCCCAAGTTGTGGATAGGAAGCGATGGCAGCTCTGGCATGACCGGGAAGTTCAATCTCCGGAATTACCTCAATATACCTGTCAGTAGCATAAGCAACAATTTCTTTTACTTCATTCTGAGTATAGAATCCACCATAAGGAATCCCATCAAAAACCTGTGGTCTGGTTCTCCCATGTCCCACCAGAGTTTCTTTTCTCCAGGCTCCAACTTCAGTGAGTTTGGGATATTTCTTAATCTCGATCCGCCAGCCTTGATCCTCTGTTAAATGCCAATGGAAAGTATTGAATTTATACATAGACAAATAATCGATATACTTTTTAACTTCAGCTAGGGTCATAAAATGACGACATACATCTAAATGCATTCCCCTGTATGTAAACCTGGGAAGATCTATAATTTCCATAGATGGAATAATTATTTCACCTTCCCTGTCATTTAAAAGCACTAGTTGCTTTAAAGATTGCAATGCGTTGTGTATTCCATGATGATCAGATGCTTCAATAAGAATCTTTCCGGGAGTGATGATTAATGTATAGGCCTCCGGATTAGTTTTAGCTTCTATTAGTCTGATTATAATCTTTTTACTAAATGTGCCGGTATTTTTTATTTTGAATTCCTTTCCGGAAATTGAATTTATTTCATACAAAAACAACTCAAGCTGTTTCCTTATTACAGAATCGGATTCAGGAAAAACATATTTGAGATTATCAGTAAACATAAAAGAGCCTTTTAATAAAATAACTTCTGCAGGCTCCGGAATAATACCGGAATTTTTAATTTCAAATGATTCTGAACAGGACACAAGACTAAGTGACATTAGGATGAAGAATAAATATTTCATATTATTGACTATAAATTATTGATTATACAAAGTAAGCCAAGGTAATGAATTTTGAGAAATATTGAAAAATTGCAGATTGGGAAAGTTTTTCGTCCCATTTTTTTAAGCATGCTTTATTAATCACTTCTAAACCCGATTGTTATGAAAAAGTCTATTCTGTTTATAATTGTATTATCTCTGTTTTCATGCGAATATAAGCTAGATAAAGAGATTGAGAAGGCAGTGAAATTCCAGCTAAGAAATTATCCCGAATCTACATTACAGGACATTTATAAAAACTTTTTTCAGGATGCATTTGGTCCCGGGCACCTTTTGGTAAATACTGAAGAAAGTCTGAATTATCTTCAGATTGAATTGGCGGAAATGCCAGGTAGCAAATTAAATACTAAGCTAGTCCCCCTCGGTTATAAGAATAATTTTGTACGTCTTGACCTTTCCGTAATTAAAGATGGTATTATAAGCTATGATGAATACACCAAAGCCTTTATTGATAGCGGCACCTACTTTAAAAGTCCCGACCCGGAGGATTGGAAGGAGGAATGGCATCACATTTTGAAAGTAATCGAAAAAATGAATCTCAAGCTTGCCAACTTCGATGAGGATAAGGAAAAATTATCTCAGATGATGGCAAATGGAGATTTTGCAGTTCATCACAGTCAGGCTTTTATCGACGCCTATGACCCTCATTACCGCATCATTTACAAAGAAATATTCGATACTAAATTAAAGTCGTATTTTAAATAATAAATTTACACTGAGACTTTCTCAAAAGCCGGTATTAGCTGTATAATCTTCTAATCTGAAGTTTCAACCTCCCCCCAATCACCACTTCAAAGAAGGGTTATCAGGTTTGTAATATAACCGTGGTATTCGGGTAAAAATTGTTTTCAAATTAGAGCTTAATACAAAACAGTACCAAGGTATGAGAAAGTCTCAAAATATTTAATTATTCCGTAGCGGTCTCTTTTTCACGGCATTTTTCTAAATATTTCCTCCGCCAAACATTATCTGTTTTACTGGGATGGTGATGTTTGGGAGATATCCCGGCAAATAAAATTTTAGAAAGAATAAACAATCCTGCTGTTTGCCAATAGCCAATTTCAGGTCCATTAAATAGTTCAGGAACCAGCCAGTTCCAAAGACTCATGGTTACAAAAACAGCTCCTGCAACAAATCCAAGTCCCAGTATTCCAAATCCAACATATTTCAAAATTTTCATGATATTAAGTATTTAAAAGATTATACAATGGTTTTAATTTTTCTCTGAGAAATAAAATAGCATAACGCTTTCTGGAAAGTAATGTATTCACCGAATCTCCTGTTAAGACCGACATTTCTTTGAAGCTTAAGTCCTCAAATTCATGCATAATGAATACTTTCTCCTGCTCTGCCGGCATTTCATCCAAGGCTCTTTGTATTTCTTCCCAGATCATTTCCCGAAACAACTCCTCATCAGGGCTGTTCTCTAAAGAGGGTAATATATCTTCAAGCTTTGGTATTTCACCCTTCTCTGCTGAGTTTAGCCGCGAAAAACTCTCAGGCCTTTTCTTTCTAAACTTGTCAATAATTCTATTTCCGGCAACCCGGTAAAGCCAGGAGCTTATGTTTTCCATGCTCCGAAGATCACTGAACCCAACCGTTAGCTGATAAAAAACATCCTGCAGTATGTCCTCAGCTTCATAGTGATTTGTTACGCGCTTTTTAATAAAGCCCAACAAACCTTGCTTTTCTTTAGAAAAAGCATCTCCTATTTGTTTCCTCTCTGATGAAGTCATTATTTCATTGTTCTCAGATTCTAAGACGAATGAGTTTCAAAAATATTTTAAACTTTATTGAAAATTAAGAATCCAGATTTGAAACCATACAAAAATAGTCTATGCAATCTTGTTCAATAACGAAGATAAAAATAAATACTTCTTCAGCACCCTCCTTGCTCTGCCGGAGCGGCTATGCAAAGGCGAGGCCGGTGCTGGGGGATTCTCATTACTTCTTACCCCAGGCGGCAAGCGCCTGGGGCTATTGTTGGGTTATCCGCCAGCTGGCGGTTAAATAGATATTCAAATCAAATGTGTATTTCAAATTAATACAATACACCAAAAACCCGGGACGGGTTTAAGAGCAATAGCCCCGGACGCTTGTGTCCGGGGTATGAGGCCGCAATGAACCCCCAACCACAGCGTGGTTGAAGAAATTAGGAAATCCCAAGCCTCCAATAGAAAAAAGCATAATCCCACAGAATGATATTCTGCAACCAACAAAAGAGGAAATTCAGAACAGCTTACAAACTGAAAACAGAGCATAAACCCTATCTAAAAGAATATCGTAATCCCAGCCGAACATTGATTCCTTCAGCAGGAAAACCCTCAGTATAATAATATTCTGTATCCAAAAGATTATAAACCAGAAGTTGTATTCCTATGGCATTCTCTATATCAAAATTTAAACCTGCATTAACCAAACCATAGTCATTTGTTTTAAAGGAGCCATCGGTATAGGAATAGCGTGATGATAGATAATTATACTGCAGATGGAATCTTGTATTATCTGAAATTCTAATCTCTGATGAGATTCTGAGATTATGATTTGGAATATTAATGAATTTGAAGTCAGGGTCTTCAGGATTTTCAATTTTCAGATAACTATAATCAAAATTAAAAAGCTGTCCCGATTCCAAACGAATCCCCAGTTGAAGGTCTGCTCCAATACTTAGCGATTTTTCAATATTTTGATATTGTATGGTATTGGGATCGATATTGGTATAGGCAATTTTATTTATTGATGAAATGTGAAAAAGTTCAGTTTGGACTGAAATTATTTTGTTTTTGTAGCGGTATCCGAATATCAAGTGATTGGCCCGTTCTGCTTCGAGATCCGGATTTGCTATACTTCTGCCCATTCGATAGGAATATCTTTCTTTTAGAGTAGAAAAACGGGAATTGGCTGAGTAGCTTAACCAGATTTTATGATTTTTTGTAGGGTTAAAAAAAGTTCCAATCCTGTAATTCAAGGCTTTATCACTACCCGAATCCATGGTTCCAATGGAATCTGATTCTGAAAAATATTCTTCAGCTCCGGTATTTGATTTAAGGTTCCATGATAATCCGCCAATAAAATGCATGCTCTGATTTAATTCGTATGCATCTTCAATTGCAATAGAAAATGTATTGTCGGAAAAATTAAGGAATGGAATATCACTGCCACTTTGCTCTGAATGTTGGTCTCTTTTAAACTGTGTGGCAAGAGAAATACTGTGATTATCAACACCAAAAAAATTATAATTCAGATTGGCTCCATAACTCATATCATCATAAATACTGTTGAAGGCATAGCGAAAGCTCTGGGTGGTATAGCTTGAATCGTCATAAGATTCGAGTAAGTTGTAAAACTTATCCAGATAAACACGACTGAGAAGCGATGAATTCGGACTTACTTTAGTTTTTGAACTAAAATACACACTTTCCTTATCCCAATCGGGCATTTTCCAGTATCTCGGAGATTGAATATCCCCTTCATAGGTCGGTACTCCTTTTGAGCCATCCATCCTGTTGTAACTAATTACATATTCATTATTTTCATCTCTGGAATAGCCCACTCTAAGATTTAAATTCAAGTCTTTTTCATCTGAATTATCTCTTCTACCGGATTCCAACATTTCCTTATCGACATAATTTTTTGAAACACTCCATGATTTCAGATTACTATAGGACACTCCTCCCTGATAAAAGAAATTCCCTCTTTTTCCGCCAAGCTTAAGATTGTTAGCAATTCCGTTATAGCCATTTCTCCCCATCTTTAAACCGGTGTTGAAATCTAACTCGAATGGACGGCTTGGTTTTGAACTTACAAGGTTTATTGCACCTCCCATGGTATTGGGTCCGTATAACAGAGACGTAAATCCTTTAGAAATCGAAATTTTTTCATAATTCCACGACAAAAACCGGCTCAGGTCGATGGCTCCGTCATAATTGGAGTACACGGGGATGCCATCTATCAGAATCGCTACTTGCCGGGAATCAAATCCCCTCATCATTAGTGAACTTTCATTTCTTGTTCCAATTTTATCCACATAAATTCCCGGAATATTATCGATAGCCTCAGAAAGATTATTGCTTCCATATTTCAATATCTCAAGACGGTTAATGGATAAAACCGGTTCGTATTCAATACTCCCTGAAATTGTTACTTCTCCCAGCTCAAATATCCTGCTAACAGAGTCCTGATCATTTTGTGCATAACTATTAAAAATGCTGATCGATAAGATGAATAGAGGCAAAATCAATTTCATGTTTTGTAGTTATATGTTTTAAATATTCGACTGGTGATAAAAGAAAGGTAGCTTAATGTCCGGGGAGCTATCAAAACTCCAAAGTTTAATACCTTTCTTAAAAAGGTGGCAAAAGTAAAAGAAATATAATAAGAATAGCTGTTAAGTAACAGTTAGGAAATCTCTATATCTGTTCTCGAAATTACATTTTCAAAAACCGAAAGTATAAACTAGTGATTTTCAGAATATACATTCATCAAGCCATGCCCGTATTATTCTAAAGAAATCCAATTCATCTTTTTATTCCGAAATCTTTAACAGTATTTTAAGATGTTTATCGGGGTGATTCTCCAATAAAGCAAATGCATTCTGAACATCATCGATATCCATAACGGCAGAGATCATTTTATCCGGATTCAGTTTTCCTTCAGCCAAAGCATTGATACTGTCCTGATATTCCCCATGACTAACACGTGAAGTTACCAGTATGGCCTCCTTCCAGATCATTTCTTTCATTAGTATTTCAGCCGGTTCATCACTTAGTCCCAGAACACAGATTTTTCCTCCCCCCCTGATAGCATTAATACAAGACCGTACCGGATTATATCTTTCGGGAATATGTGTGGCATGACCTACAGCCTCAAAAGCAATATCAACACCATTGTTCCCGGTACGTTCTTTAATCCTGTTTACCGGATTAGTATGAAGGGCGTTAATGACCTCAACATCAGGGAAAACGGACTTCACCATTTGAAGTCTTTCTTCAATAATATCGACTACAAAAATCTTTCCACTGCTTATTGTTTTTGAAGCATATAAAATGGATTGACCCACCTTCCCCGCTCCCCATATTGCAATTGAATCGTCCTTACCTACCTGAGCCCTTTTACTGGCATGAAAGCCAATGGATAAGATTTCGATCAAAGCGGCATGCTCGTCCTTAACCTGTTCCGGAACTTTATATATCATTTCCGGTTTAACGTTAAGGTATTCTGTAAATCCACCATCTAAATCAATTCCAATTAGTTTTAGTGAAACGCAGGCCGGATAATGATTTCTCTTGCAGGCCTGGCACTCCCCACAAGGAATAATCGGATCTACAGCTACTTTTTCACCCACTTTAAACCCCGAAACATTCTTCCCCACAAATTCAATTCGGCCCGAAAATTCATGACCGGGAATAAAAGGCAGTTTTGTCCTTGGATGAAACTCTCCTTTAAAAATATGCTGATCCGTTCCACAAATACTGGCAAACTTAACTTTGATAAGGACTTCATCATCCTTTGTTTGTGGTTTTAATCTTTCTTCTATTATAAAACTTCCATATTTATTTAAAACTGCAGCTTTCATTTTTTGAATATTTTTATAAGGTCTTATATTATTGCCAGTTTATGTATAACTGATTTCTTTCTGTTATTCCTGGAAAAGGGTCTCAACCAGATTGTTTTTGAGTGTTAAATCACCATTTACAATCCCAAAGCTTCCTTTATAATCCCAATTTGCCCATGCTACCCCATTTTCTTCTAAAACCGACACAAAATCAGAATACCATAAAAGCATATCTTTTAAATTCATGGTGGGCAGACATCCAAATTCTCCACAATACAGAGGTAAATTGTGCTCCCGGGCAAAATTCAAAGGCATTTGTATATCTGAGATCATAGAATCGCGATTATAATTCTTTACATGCTCTCTCATTGTATTTGCCACATCTACAGAGACATCTGCCAGATCAGCTTCGGTTATAGTCATCCCCGGATAATGAACGGGGCCTGTATAATCTTTTAAAGATGTCCATGAAGCCATATGGTGAGTAAAGGCAAAAGGATGGTAAAAATGAAAACTAAGAATAATATTCTCATCATTTTCGGGGATTACAAGGTCATTGAAAGTGCTGACGCTCTGCCACATATTTGAACCTACCACAATTTTTCTGTTGGGCTCTGTTTTACGAATTTCAGATAGTACCAGGGCAATTAATTTGTTCCAATCATTGGGATCATCTGCTACTGCCTCGTTCATAATTTCATAGGCCAGAAAGCCATTAGGGTATATTTTCAGTTCATCGGAAAGTTGCATCCATAAATTGACAAGTTTTTCCTGTTCGGCAGGATCTGTCCACAAGGGTCTGATTTCAGCATTAAAGTGGTGAGAACGGATAATATGCAGATCAATTATTATTCTTAAGTCACTCTCCCTGCTCCAGTTTATTGCATTATGAAGGAGTTCAAAGGCTTCTTCTTCCCTGTTTCCATCCTCATCCCAAAGTTGCTCCTCATCTATTGGGAGTCTTATATGATCGTATCCAAATGAAGCGATGAGCTTTACATCTTCATGAGTAAAAAATAACTCCCGGTCAGCTCCTCTCCTGTTACTTTGAGATAACCAGTGTGAAATATTTACTCCCTTTTTAATTAAGAAAGGTTCTTTTTTAGAATCCTGGGTACAAGAGAATAAAAAAATAAAACTTAAAAGTAGCAATGTCAGATTTTTTTTCATGTCAGAAAAGATTAATAAATGAAGTTGAATTGAACTAAATATTTATTTAAAAAAGTTTTTTCATAAGCGGTAATTTGCTTTATAAAACCTATTCCTTTTTATTATTAATTTATTACGTCTGAATTCTGTTAAATATCAATAATTTAAATGCCTTCAACTTAAGTTTTTCTTTATGCCTTCCTTACTTTTTTTATAAAAAAACGAAGAATTTCAAAACATCCAATTGCTAACAAAGAACCCAATCCACTCGCAATAATATCATATAAATCATAATATTCACTCGCTCCCCACATCGGGTTTAATTCCTCAATCATCAGTATAATAAAGACCGTCATAGAAAATAAATACACAATTAATCTTCCGCGCTCTGGTTTACGAATTATTACAGCTGTTACAGGTGCCAGGCTAATTATAAATGCCGCAATAAAATTAGGAAAGCATCCGGTGATATCTTTCAGTAAATTGGTATGATTCAGTGCGGGTCTCAAAAATTCTTTGTTTAGTGATACCAGCCCAAATAATGCAGCTACTAAAAAAGCATTAATTACAATAATTTTCTTTTTATCCTTCCTGATCATCATTATTTTTTTTGAATCCTCACTTGTCTTTTATTAAAAATTTCAAAGATTTTATAATACATCCTTTAAAAATCGTCTATAATAATCATTTCTCTGGTGGAAGAGAATTGGTCTGCTTCTAACCTGTAAATGTAATTTCCCTGGGATAAATTGCCGGTATTAAATTCAATCGTGTGCTTTCCTGAAAGATATTCCTTCCCTGCCAACTCTGCAATGTCTTCTCCGATTATAGAATATACTTTGAGTGAAATATAGCTTTCATGAGGAATCTCAAATGAGATGTTTGTTTTTTTTGTAAATGGGTTGGGGTAGTTTTGACTTAGTTCATAACCATTTATTTTTTCAAATTCTACATTTGTATTCTCATAACCCAACAGAGAAAGCATTTTCATTGCATATCTGGTTCCGAGAACTCTGTAGCCTTCCGAGTCGAAATGAAGGTTATCGCTTGCATCAGTGCAGCCACTCGAAGAAATCACATATGAATTGGGAATTGTTTGTGGTAATTTGGCAATAATGCTGTTCATACTTGCACAAATCCCTCCCTGATCGGCATTTACCACTTCACCTGCAATTAAAGGTATTGAATCGGGGTTCAGATTCAGGTCGCTCATCAGATTATCGTAAACAACTTTAACTTTTGCAGGCCATCCCTTATCGCCTGTGTTTGATTCTCCCTGATGCAATAAAATACCTTTAATAACACCATCTGCCTGAGCAAGCCTGGCGATTTCAATAAGTCGTGCGTATGGATTCCCGCCATATTCATTTATTATATTTGTCATCCATGATTCAACGGTTGCTGCATAGGTCTGATAATTGTCTTTATCGAAAAGCTCTATTTTGCAACCGGCCACAGAGACATTAACAATACCTATTCTTACCTCCGGGGGAAGGTTCTCAACCATGGTTCTCCCAAAATAATCAGCAGGAGAAAGTCCGGACCAGCATCTGCATAAAGGAGGAACTGCCTTGTACCACGAACCTTTTGTTCTTCCCAGATTTGAACAATTAACAGCCTCCATAACCTGAAACCGGCTATCAACAGTTTTGTCTTTTGTTTCAATGATACCCTGTCCCTCCATATTGGATTGCCCAAAACAAAGATAAATATGAAAATTTGGATCCTGTGAATACATGTTTGTTGTAATTAAAAGAAACCCAATAAATAAGAATACTCTTAGGGTTAAGTTTTTTGATATGACAGCCTTCATTGTTAGTTTAAAAATTGATGTATACTGTTTTGAACTTCAAGCATCCCTTTAATTTATTTTTAATGTAATTTTTTAAAAAGCTCGCTTAAAACACCTAAATTAATCACATTAATGATAAATTAATCGAGTAGGTAGAGGGATTACTCCCTCGCCCTCTCACACCACCACGCATGCTCTCGCACGTGGCGGTTTCAGTTAATAGTTAAACTTTTCGAAATTTAATGACAAATTAAATAAGTTTAGTTCTCTAAACCAAGAG
>JAIOZM010000090.1 GCA_021740585.1 Bacteroidales bacterium | reverse complement strand
AAAGATAAAAGGGGAGAAGAAAAAGATAAAGGATAAAAGGAAAAAGATAAAAGGGGAGAAGAAAAAGATAAAGGATAAAAGGAAAAAGATAAAAGGGGAGAAGAAAAAGATTAAAGATAAAAGGAAAAAGATAAAAGTTGAAAGACAAAATGGTATACGCAGCAATGCTTTAACTTTTAACTTTTATCTTTCAACTTTTGTCTTTTATCTTTCAACTTTTGTCTTTTATCTATAGTCTTTTAAACTTTAGTCTTTTAAACTTTTGTCTTTAAACTTTTGTCTTTAAACTTTTATCTTTTACCTTTTACCTTCCCTCCTTAAAGTTTCTTCTCTTCAATCAGCACCCCAATATCCGAAAGTCTGATTAAATACCTTATTAAATCTTCGTTTCTGATGATTATTTCGTATTCAACCGAGTTCCCTGTATTTCGCATAATGGAATTCATTATTTCCCCTTTTGATTCTGCTATTTTCTTTAGCTTTTCGGGCAGATATCCTTTGGGGAGGAAGATTCTATATTCCAAAAGAGTTCCATCTCTATGGAAGATAGCAATATACTCAAGTTTATCTTTATAAAATATTGCTTCAAAATAGTCGCCTTTTACCGACCATTCAACGTTAACCGAATTCTCGAAATTAGTATGCAGAGATTGGATTAGCAGATCTGATGGAATGATTCCATTTCCTTCAATCACTCTTTTAAGAAAATCTTCCATATTTAAATATTCTTTCCATGTTGACGAATAAAATGCCCAAAGTAACAGTTTTTAATCATTAAGAAATTTTTCAGAATATAAATAAATCACTCTAGTTCTTGCTCTTTTTAGTCGCATCTTTGTTGCATCTTCACTAATACGCAAAGCCTCACCTATCTGCTTCATTGAAAGATTATCCTTGTATTTCATCATTAAAAGGGCTTTTTCTTCAGGGTGAATCATCTCTAGAATGACAAGAAAATTCTCATAGTTTATTCTTTCAATGTTCTCATCAGTTTCATCAATAATATCGGGAATCTCATTTTTAGTGCTCCAATCAGGATAATGAAGTTTCTTATACTCCCTCAAATAGTCGATACAAAAATTATAAGTTATTGAATAGAGCCATGAAGAAAAAGAGGATAACTGCTTAAATGTGGCCAGTTTTTCAAAAGTTTTTGAGAATATATCTTCTGCCAGTTCCTCTGCGATACTTCTGTTCTTTACGAAAGAATAACACTTATCAAGAACTTTAGAATAATATCTTTTATACAATACATCAAAAAAAACAGAGCCGCCCTCCGTTTTGAACCTGTATATTAATTCTTCATCCTTTAATGATGTGAGATTCTCTTTGCCCATTTTCAAAATAATTGATCCTTAAACAATGAAAAAATTGATATTTTAATCCGTAAAAGTTTTAATGTATAGCGTAATGCCCTGATTATAAATAATATAAAAAATATATGTTTTGGTTGTTACTTGTCATTACTTTTTCGTCATAATACCGAAAAAGAAAAATGTAAATACGAAATACACGCTATAGTCTCCTTATTAATACAGGAAACTATATTTATTAGTAAATACAATATTAAACAGTAAAAATCAATTAGCAAACAAAAAAATGAAAAACAAATTTTTAGTAGGATTAACAACCTTAGGATTAACCGCTCTTTTATTTACAAGTTGTTCAAAAGTTCCCCAAGCTGAAATCGATGCCGCAAATCTTGCCATTGAAGAAGCCAATCTTGCCGGAGCAGAAGTTTACGTCCACGATGCTTATGTTGCATTGCAGGATTCATTGAATTCGGTGATGGTAACTATTGAAGCACAGGAATCAAAATTTATTAAGAACTATTCACAAGCCAAAGAAAATTTAGCAGGTGTTACTGCTTATGCTCAGGAAGTAAAACTTCAGGCTGAAACACGTAAAGAAGAAGTGAAAGTGGAAGCTCAAAATACCATTAATGAGGTAAATGCTTTGCTTGAATCAAACAAAACCTTATTGCTTCAGGCTCCAAAAGGTAAAGAAGGAACTTCTGCACTTATGGCAATTAAAGCTGAACTGGCAACCATTGAAACTACAATCGCTGATGCAACTGCTAATTTTGAAACATTGGGTTACAATGTAGTATTAGAAAAAGTTAGCGCAGCAAAAGAAAATGCAGTGGCAATTAATACTGAATTAACTGAAGTAATTGCAAAATATAAAGGCAAACGCTAAGATAGAAATTGCTTTTGTTTAGAGTTATTGTCTTATGTGAATACCCCGATTAATAACAATCGGGGTATTTATAATTAATATCGTTGAGTGGTGATGAAAAAAAGCTCCTTTTTTATACTTGTGATCGTACTGAGTTTCTTACTGGTTTTGGTTTTTCTGATTTTTTCATTAAAGGAGCCTCCTTCAAAGGAAATTACCCGGGCTCGCAAAAGCCTGGCAGCTGCAGAGAGTATTCATTCCGGATTATATGCTTCCGAATTGTTTAAAGAAGCAAATATGAATTATGATTCGGCAATGATTAAATGGAAAATGGAAAATGAGAAATTCATTTTCTTTAGAGACTATAAAAAAGTCAGGGAAAATGCCATAAAAGCTAATTTATTGGCTGAAAGAGCTGTTTCTGAAACTCAAAAACGATTTGCCATTGCAGAGGAAAACCTGGGTGTTAAGATTTCTCAGATTAAGACTTTATTACTTGAATTTGAAACCAAATACAATAATTTTCCCTTCGACAGCAAACACAGAGCAGATCTGGCACATGGAAAATTACTCCTGAATGAGGGAATTTCAGCATTTGAAAAAAGGAATTACCTTTTATCTGAAAGCAAACTCGATGCAGCAGAAAAAAGAATTAAAAATCTGGACGAAATTTATAAGGCGAGAATGGCAGAATATTTTATGGATTATCCTTTATGGAAAAAATGGACAGATCAATCGGTTTCTAATTCGAAAAAACATAGCACTTATTGCATTATAATTGACAAAATTTCACGTGTATGTATTCTTTACAAAAATGGAAAAGTAGTGCAAAAATGGGATATTGAGCTGGGTGCAAATTGGTTGGGAGATAAAAATCAACAGGGCGATAAGTCAACACCTGAAGGTTTCTATAAAATAGTTAGCAAAAAGGCAAACGGAAACAGCAGTTACCATAAAGCCTTATTATTAAATTATCCTAATGAAGAGGATAAAAAACGATTCCTGGAAAATAAAAAGAAAGGCATCATCGGTAAGGATGCAAAAATTGGGAATATGATTGAAATACATGGTAATGGCGGACATGGTTTCGACTGGACAGATGGTTGCGTAGCTTTGGAGGATTCCGATATGGATAAGCTTTATGCGGCTTGTCAGGTTGGAACCCCTGTAACCATTGTTGGATCAGTAAAACCATTAGACGAATTATTTTCTGAAGAGAAATAACAGCAATAATGCAAAATTTAAAATTCGAGTTTGTTAATAAAGCTTATGCACAATCCAGTTTGTGTGTTAAAAGTAGTTTTGATTTTTTTACTAAGATCAGCCATAAAATCTATGATTTTTTTAGAAAGAATGTATATCTGATTCTTATATTTTTATTGATATTGTTGATCCCGTTAATGATACGGAGTTTAATTATGCAGATCGGAACTCCGAAAGATATGACTATCATCGCAAATCAGGATGAGATTCTTGCTGCTCAGAATAAAATTAGCAAGGAAACTAAAAGTCTGGAAAAAAAATTAATTGCAAAAACTCCTAAATCCTATTATCTGGTAATTAACAGCGCTTCGAATGAATTCACTTTATACAAGGGTTTCAATATTATTAAAACAGATAAATGTTCCACAGGAAGTTACATTCTGCTAAAAAATGATGCACAACAGGAGTGGATGTTTAAAACTCCAAAAGGTGAATTCAGGATATTGGGAAAGACTACATACCCGGTGTGGAGAAAACCCGATTGGGCATTTATTGAAGAAGGATTACCGGTACCCTCTTCATTCCATCATTCCCGGTATGAGGCGGGTGTACTTGGCGATTACGCCTTAAGTTTAGGCGATGGCTATTTAATTCATGGCACTTTATATCAGCGGTTTCTCGGACTACCTGTAACACACGGGTGTATCAGGTTGAATGATGAAAATCTTGAGTTGGTGTACACCTCACTAAGCATTGGATCTAAAGTATATATTTATTAAGAATGGTAAGGATGAAAATTTTAAAAATAATAACTGACTTTATTTTGCAGCTAAATTGGATAAAAAGAATCCTGTATTTATTTCTTACTGTAATTTTTATTTTTCTCTTGTCTGTATCTGTTTCACCTTTGCATAAAATGAATGAATATGAATATTTGGTAACAAGTGATTCATTATTCCTAAGTAAATTTGATAGTGTATTAAGTCATCCAGAGCTTTCTTCTTTTATGAAGGAAAATACAAAAGTGGGTGCTTTAGTAAAACTGGCAAGCAATGATTCGATACAATTATCTGTAAATTTGAAAGATAGCAGTGTTTGTCTTAATATTAAGGGTGTAAAAATACATGAGTCGAAGATCAGGCAATTTGAATCTGATAAGTTATTAAAGAAAATGCCGGTTATACAATATGTAAAATTATTTTCTGAACCTGTAGGTGTCGTGTCTCAGTTTGCTACTATTGTAAAAGAACCCGTGGTAGTCCGTCAGGCTCCAAAAGATACTGCTGAAGCTGCTCTTACTGCTTGGAAACCCGATACCCTGGTACAAAATCCTGCATTCTTACTACTTGAATTGGATTATGGAATAAGGATAATCTTTGAACAGGATGCTTCAGAGAGTTCAAGGGAAAATTGGGTTAAACACAGGTTTTATGGGAGGATATGGTCAGAGAAAAGCATTAAAGCTTTGGGAAGGTTTTTTACTTTAAAGAAACAGGAGTATTACCCGACCATCAAAATTTCCCTGCCGGTAGATGAGTTGAGAGCTATTTACCGTGCACTGCCTGCTAATGCTCAGGTGGCCTTAAGTTTCTAAAAAATTGAAAGGATTTCTCACCATAGGGTTGCTGGTTATTTCTAACATTTTTATGACTATGGCCTGGTATGGACATTTGAAATTCGGAGAAATGAAGTGGTTTGGAAAGCTGGGATTGTTTTCAATAATACTAATCAGTTGGGGAATAGCTTTATTCGAGTATATGTTCCAGGTTCCCGCAAACCGAATAGGATTTCATACCAACGGAGGGCCATTTTCGTTAATTGAGCTTAAGGTGTTGCAGGAAACAATAACTTTGGTTGTATTTTCGGTTTTTACCATACTTATTTTTAAAAATGAAAGTTTTCGTTGGAATCATTTTGTAGGCTTTTCCTTATTAATCTTGTCTGTGTATTTTATTTTTAAAAAGTAAAACGAATATCGATGAACGCATTTTTTGACAAACTGAAAAAAATGATCGGTCCCGAATTGAAAAAAATTCTCACCATTACCGGAATCGTTGCCTTAATCTATCTGATTTTTCTTTGGTTTGAGAAGCAAGGGAAAGTTAAGAAGTGAGGGAGTGAAAGAGCAATAGCAAGAGGCTTGAGTTGGTGTTGTATGAGATGAGCAAAATCCTCTTTTGCTTATTCGAATCCGGGTACTATAATTATAAATTCCCCGTCGGGGTTTGCAGCAATGGCCTTTTTTGTATTGGTATTGTGAACAGGATTATAAGCTATGGATTGTTTTCGTAGGATAAAAAGAACATTTAAAATCTCAGGATTGACTTTGGTTAATTCCATATCAGAAATGAGGTAGCTAATTTTTTGTTTATTCCTTTTAGGAAGAATAGCCTTTATTTTCCCGAGGCTGTCATTATCCCCTGCCTTAAATTCTATTTCTACTTCTTCAATTGGTAATCTCGATATATGCATAATTATGGATGAAAATGAAGGCTCAAAAACCAGTTTGTCGGGCACATAAACAGACACCTTTTTGAATTCTGTGATAATCGCTTTAATCTTAACCGCAAATAATGTTTGAAGGCCGGAGGTTAAATGGTCGAAGATACTTCCAAAAATCCTCTGAGACCTTGTGGAATAATCACTCCATCCAAATACTATATCTGTTACCATATACTCCTTTGCGGCTCTTAGAATACCGCTTGAGGTATTTAAATCAACCCTTGTTATAACTTTAAGGTTTTCATTCAGATGGTTAAACTCAGAAACACTTTCTTCAAGACCTTTTCTGATTTTTAGCAGGTTATCTCTTGTGCCTTCATCGTCATTTACAATATTCAAAATATAAACCGGCTCTGTAGACAGGCTGTTTTGCATGCTATTTGCTAAAATTACAAGATTTCCCGCTGTTGCCGGATTTGCAATTGGAACAAGAATTCTGTCCTTATAACTGTTTATCAAATTTGTTTCAGAAGAAAGAGCAATCTTTTTGCCATATTTCTCTGTAATAAAAGCAGCCGCAATACACGTGACAAGGATCAACAGAATGGTTGAATTGAATATGGCGATGGAAACCATTTCTCTTTCATAAGCAATAAGAATTATTGCAATAGTTGCAGCTGCCCGTGAATTTGTTAAACCGAAGAGCAGGTTTCTTTGAATAATACTAAAGCCCAATATTTTTTGTGAGAAGTAAGCAGCAAGCCACTTTCCGGCAAAAGCGGCAGTAATTAGTATTGAAGAAATATACCATAAATAGCTTCCCGAAAACAATACCCGGGTATTAATCAGCATTCCAATTCCAATAAGAAATATGGGTATAAACAATATGTTTCCAACAAGATCGACATGCTGCATTAATAAGGAGTTTTTTGGTATACTGCGATTTAATGCCAAACCGGCGATGAAAGCTCCAATAATGGCTTCTATGCCAATTGCTTCAGCTAATACAGAAGAAAAACTTACCAGGAGGAGTAAGAAGAGATAATGAACAGGCCTGTCGCGTTTAACATATTTGAAGAACCAATGAGCTATTTTCGGGTAGGAGTAAAATATTAGCACAACATAAAAACCAAAGGGGACAAGCAGTTTTACTATTTGAAGAAGAACAGAGGTTTCAGAATAAGTTTGCGTAATAAAAGACAAAATCAATAATCCTAATGTGTCGGTAATAATTGTCCCTCCAATGGCCATTAGAACTGAATCGTCTTTGTTTACCCCCAGTTTCCGGACAATTGGATAAGCAACAAGCGTATGTGTTGAAAACATGATAGAAACAAGTAAAGTTGCATTGAAATCAAGCTGGAGCAGGTATCTGGAAACAAGAAATCCAAGTGTGAAAGGAACTATAAATGTAAAAGTCCCGAAAATGATGCTATTCTTCTTACTGCTTTTAAGTTTATCAGGATCCAGCTCAAGTCCGGCCACAAATAAAATGTACAACAAACCAACCGTTCCCAAAAGTTCAATGCTCGAATCCCTCGATAAAACATTTAAACCATAAGGCCCGATTATTACCCCGGCAATAATAAAGGTAGCAATATCGGGAATTTTAAATAACCTGAAAAGAAATGGAGACAGCAGTATTACTCCCATTAGCACTGTGAAAATCAACAGGGGTTCATGGAGTGGAAGTATCGCTAAAAATGAATGCATAGTTTTTTGAGTACTAATTATTTATTGGTAACATGAAAAACAATTCTTTTAAAATTCTTAGCTTCTCCAAAATCTGAAAAAAACAGATACGGTTCAAGTATTATTTATTGAGACGAAGTTATTAATTATGGTAACTACTTTTTCAATCCCGGTATCTATTTATATAAATAAATAATACTTTATAACATATTAATGGCCTACTAATTCTGGTCTGAAAAAACAGTTACTCAACTAAGATTTTACGTCTTAATATAAAGCTTTTAAGCTATTGAAGGAATCGACCTTCCTCTCAATGAAATGCTAAGTATATAGAAAGAAGATTTGTTTTATATTGACATTCTTTTCTGAATTGATTAAATTGTGAAGAGTACTGATTTATTATTCATCTAAAAAAACTTCAATACCATGAAACATGCAAAAAATGAATCAGGATTTCTTCAAAAAGTGTGGAATTTCATAAAGCGATGCTGTATTGCGATTGTATCTGGAATTCCCAGACAAAAAGTTGAGCTCAAACCTCCTGGAAAAACATCTGTTTACACTCATCCAAAGGAAAAGAAGGCTGAAAGTGAAAAGCGCTACCACAAACCTGTGGCCAAACCTGTGGTTGAAAAACAAACTCTGTTAAAGGAAAAAAAGAAAGTAAGGGGTGGGTTGGCAAAATAGCAACATGCTGCATTTTTTTTCATTTTTATTTAGAGAACCACCCAAAATATTATTGCTTAGCATCCTATGTCTAATTGATAATAACTATGGCTTTGCTTGCAGTAAAACTATTACTTTTAAGTTTCATAAAATATATGCCACCCGATAGACCCTCTATATTCAAATATTCTTTTTCCCCTTCACTTAAAAATACATACGGATTTAGTACGACAATTTTTCCTTTAATATCTGTAATTGTTATTGGACCGATATAGCTTTCGGAAGAGTTATTTTGTATGTAGAAAGACCCTTTATTCGGATTAGGAGCAAGTATTATACTATCTGAGAGGTCGATATCTTTATAACAACTAAAATCAAATTCAGAAAGATTAAAAAAACTTATGATATTTTTCTCTGCAGCACATGGCCTTTCTTCCAGAAAACTCACTAATTCCTCTGTTAAGTCGGTTTCCCATGCGGAAAAACTATTTGGGTAATTCCACCTGGAAATATGTCGGGGAACCTCGTCTTCATACATTTGCTTTACAAAGTGAACATTCGTAAGCATGGTGTTTGTATTGAACTCATTGTTTAGTATCTCTGCATATCTGGCTATAAACTGATTGGTAAAACTTTGGTTTTTGAGTAAATTACGGAAAAGGAATGTAGATACCGGAAGATCCTGCCATCCTGCATCAACCCCATCCAAAAGAGATTGCTCAAACATATTTGTATTAACATTGCCAAATCCTGCGTCGATATCAAAAAATATCCATCGCCATCGACTATCTTCATTTTTAGTTCTCCATAACTTTTGGTTGTTTCTTGGCCAGTCTTTATTTGAAAAAAACATTTCAGCAATCTGATAGTCGATAAAGCTGCTAATGTCGATTTGAGTCTTCACATATTCGTAATTACTTTCCAGCGTTAAATCGTTAGCTTCAATATACTTTGCCAGCTCAATATAATGCTCATTACTTCCTGCTTCAATTAGCCTGTAATTGCCGTTTATTAAATCAACCGAGTCTTTATCAACACCCATTGTATACTCTATGAATCTTTCATCGATACGGTCTCTTAAGGTATGTATGCCCCAATATTCTCCATTAATGAATACTACAACAGGAAAAAAATCAGCAGATTCAAAATTTAATCCCCGAACAATTTCCTGAGCAAGAACATCACCAAAAATGAAATTTCCACGCCATGATCCCATGCTGGTTTGTAATAAAAATCTTTTGTATTGAGTGTTCGGTTTTTGTGGAAGCAGGGGATAGTTAAAGCACTTTTCACCATATTCATTTCGTGCATAAAGTCTAAGCGATTTTTGAGCGGCCTGCCGGGTTTTAAGACCGTGAATCCTAATACCGGCATCCTGAGAAAATCCAAGAGTTCCGTCAGTTTCAAAGTATTCAATATGTACCGGTCTTTCCCAGTCATCACCTTCCTGATAATAATTTCCTGTCCATTCGGGATCCTCATTTTTGTAATGAATTCCAGGAACATAAATGCCATCTTCGTATGCAAATAAGTTTTCTTCTGCTGTAACCAGCGATATAACCGGCATATCGTATTTTCTAAAAATAGAATGATTAATAAAATAGGTGCTGGTATAAATCTTACTGCTTCTTTTTCCCATTCTATATGAAGCACACCTTATTATAGATGCTTTGTCAATTAAAATACCGGGCGATTCCCAGGCTTTATAGCTAATTACCGATTGTTTAGGTGAAGTAGGAATTTCAGAGAAATAATTAGGACAGGACGTTTTATCGACCATTAAAATTGAATCTGTATAGATATGGGAGTGAAGGTCAGGAATGCTTCCATCCAAAGTATAATAAATAGTGTCGCCGTTTTGTGAAAAGATATGTAAGTAAAAAGGAGAGGTGAAAAAACCGTTTCCGGGTGAAAGGCTTAAAAAATTATTGGCAATATTAGAACTCCCCGGACTTGGATTGGAAGACTTAATCCAGTTAGAACTTCCATCTGGGAATCGTTCGTATACCTCATCATTCTTGCATTCTACACTTTCGGTACGGTCAATAATTTTCCCTGTATTATCGCATAAAAATAGTTGTTCACCCTCATCAGAAATTTTAAAATTGGTGTGAATTTCTTGTCCAAATGAACAGTCTTTACCCGAAGCATAAATTAACAGGAAGGCATTGGAGGCTATTGTCACCTCAGGCAGAATCCACTTTTTCAATTCAGCAGCATCATCTGTTAAACTATAATTAAGCAGATTTACTGAGTGTTCACTATTATTAAATAATTCCAACCAATCGCAGTATTCTCCTTCAGCATCCTGAATGGTAGCAGTATTTGCAGCCATAAACTCATTAATTACAATATCTTGAGCATTAAGACTTTCCGAATTAAACAAGCATGCCAAAATAAACATGGCTCCAATGGCACTCAAATTTTTCATGGGCGTTTAAACAAAAACAGAAGGTTTTTTTATTTTACTTTTCTGAATTTCTTTCTGTATTCTTTATCCATTTTCTCGGTAGCATATTGAATTATCAACCGGCCACATCGGTCTTTCCATAAAAGCAGGAAGGATTCAGTTTCTTTTGGGTGGGTTTTCCAGAAAGTACGCAAAAGGGTTCCAATACCTTTTTGAACATACTCGGAACTGTCTGACATTATTGGTTCAATTAAATTAAACGCATCTTTTACATTGAGGCCTGTTTTACTCAATTCAACCAGAGTAACCGGCACGGCTCTTCGCTGCCATTCAGAATTGGACCTTGTCCATTCCTTAAGTTTTTCATATTCAATTACATTGTCGATTAAAAAACCTGGAAGTACCAACATACATAGTACATCCGTACTGGCCCAGTTCGAAATTCCAAAGTCAAACCAGGCGGCAATCCTGTCAAAGCTTTCTTCAGTATAGTTTTCTCTTTCCGAATTAATGAAGCTTATGGCAAAGGAAATCTCCTCATATTTTCCCTGTTGAATCAGACGATCACCCAAATTCAGGTAATCAGCAAGCGTCATTTCAGCCTTCCATTCAGCAATCCATAAATCCCGTTGTGCTTCATACACTTTCTGATCAATACCGTATCCGTCGAAACCTTCTTTAAAATACCGCGAATACTTATCAATGTTGGATTGCTTTGAGTGGGAAACGCAGAAATTCCTGATTTCTTTAAGTTTTTTGTCAATCATTATTTGGTTATGTTTAATAAAAGATTGAATGTCCGGGATGCTAAGTGATTATATTATGTGAGTAAACATATTCTATTTCATAAAGTGACATAAAGTTATGTAAAAACCTTGTCGAAAAAAAACCTGAAGATATATTGTTGATTATATAAAAGATTATTATATAAAAGATTATTATATAAAAGATTTGTATATATAAGAATATTATATATATTTGCAATATGATATCAAATGATTTACTCAAAGGCACGTTAAAAACCATCGTTTTGAAGCTTCTCGAGGAGAATGGAAGAATGTATGGATACGAGATTACAAAAGAAGTTGAAAGGCTGACTCAGGGTCAGATAAAACTTACCTGGGGTGGTTTGTATCCTACATTGCACAAACTGGCAGCTGATAATTATATCACTTCTGAAGAGGTGAATATGGGAAAAAGGGTAAGAAAATATTATACGCTAACCGAATCAGGGAGCAAAACTGCGAAAGAGAAGGTTCAGGAATTCCGGGATTTTGTTGCCATTATCGGTCAGGTTTTAAATCCGCAGCTGAATTTAAATTTGGGATAGGAAGGAGAGAGACTGACTTAAATAGATTATTTGTTTATGGCAGAACTGACTAAAAAAGAAATACAGATTCTCAATAAGGAGATTGAGCACAATGGACTTACATACACTCAGCTTCAAAAAGAATTGCTCGATCATCTTTGCTGCAGCGTTGAGGATGAAATGGATAATGGATTTGAATTTGTTAATGCCCTTAAGAAAGTTAAGAGGGAAATGGGGCATGACAGCATTCGAAAAATTCAGGAAGAAACTTTATTATTAATTAATCAAAAATACAGAATTATGAAAAAGTTTATGTATTTATTGGGAACCATTGCTCCCACATTACTAATTTTTGGAACCATTTTTAAAATTCAACATTGGCCTGGAGCTGGTATTTTGCTCGTAGTCAGCTTATTCCTTCTTGGTGCTATTTATCTGCCTGTTTTTGTTTCTGTTAAAATCCGCGATACCAGAAAAAATGGAAAACCGGTGAATATGCCTATGTATATCTTTGGATTAATAGCCGGTATCGTATTTATTGCAGGATCCATGTTTAAAATAATGCATTGGCCCGGTGCGGGAGTAATGGTTATGCTGAGTGCTGTTGTTACCGTTGCTGTGTTTATCCCAATTTTGGTTATTCAGGCCATAAAAGACAAGGAAAATCAGGTTCAAAATTTCACGGTTTTAATATTTGTGATGTCTTTTGTGGCTATCACTTTTATGATGTCTTTTCTAAAAGTAAGTAAAAATATACTGACCTCTTTTGCGGTTACAACCCATTCCAATATGAATACACTGGAGCTTTCGGAAGCCAGAAATGCTTCATACATTGATATGATAAACAAGTCTTCAGGCTTATCTGCTGAAGTTATTAATCAGGCTCAAGAAGTTAAAGAAAAAACGGATGTCCTCGATACTTATGTTCAGAACCTAATGGCTGAAATTGTCAAAATAAGCCACGAGCGTAACCTACCGGCAGTAGACGAAAACAATAATGTTGATTTGGAAAAACTATACTATCTCGATAATTTATATTCTGTTAGAATAGTAATATTTGGCGAGGAGGAAATATCTGGCAAGGGAAAGGAATTGCAGGCTAAGATTGAAGAATACAGAAATTTCGCCGCTGGACTTGTAAATCATGAACTTGGATCAATGATAAATAATTTATTGGATACCAGTCCAATAGGAGAATACAATACTCCCTGGTTGGAATTTTTATTCTACAATTCCCCAATGATAAGTGCTTTAAATCTTCTAAGTGATATACAAGCCAATATCAGATTTACTGAGGGGGAAGTTTTAGGTGAGCTAATTCACACATCTTCTTCTCAACCTGAAATGCCATAGAAATGCGGATAAGGATTTGTATTTCCTGATAAAACTAATTTAAACTAACTGGCTTGGAAACTACCTTAGTTTTTCTTTGAAAAAATCTATAGTGCGTTTCCAGGCGAGTTCAGCTGATTCAGCATCATATCGTGGCGTGGTATTGTTATGGAAACCATGATTCACTTCTGGGTAAATGTAAGCAGTATACTCTTTTTTATTTGCTTTCAAAGCTTCTTCATAAGCTGGCCAACCTTCATTTACCCGGGTGTCGAGTCCTGCATATTGAAGAAGCAAAGGGGCCTGAATTTGAGCCGTTTCCTCAGCCGAAGGTTGTCCGCCATAAAATGGCACCGCAGCTCCTAAATCAGGAATCCGAACCGCCATCATGTTTGATATCCATCCGCCAAAGCAAAATCCTACCACCCCAACTTTCCCGTTGCATTCAGGATGTACTTTAAGATATTCATAAGCTGCAATAAAATCTTCCAGCATTTCATTGGGGTCTCTTTGTCTTTGCATGGCTCTGCCATCATCATCATTTCCAGGGTATCCACCCAGTGGAGTCAGTGCATCGGGGGCGAGTGAAATGAATCCGGCAAGGGCTGCTCTGCGACCAACATCTTCAATATAGGGATTTAGCCCTCTGTTTTCGTGGACAACGATTATTCCGGGTAGTTTTTCGTTAGCATCAGCAGGTCTTGAAAGCTGTCCACGGATTTCCCCGCCGCCTTTTGGTGATTTATAAACAATAAATTCTGAATTTATTCGAGGATCCTCTGCTTTAACCTCCTGTGTATCTTTATAATTAGGAAGCATAAAACTCTGAAGTGAGGCTAGTGTTAGTCCACCAATAGCATAAAGTGATAACTTCTCCAGGAATTTACTTCTGTCGATTTTATTATGGGCATAATCATCATATAAATCGAACATTTCCTGATTGATTTGTTCTTTTGTCATTTTTTTCATGATGTATGTTTTTGTTTGTATTAAAACCTAAGGTTTAAATTAACTTGTCAACCCAGATATTCTAAAAGAATAAATTGCTGATTATAAAAAACACGGTATGGTTTTAACAAATTAATAGCAATTAATGTTGAAACAAACACTAAAATTTCTATATGTCAGATTTTAAAGATCTAAGATTTAGCTTCTAACCTGCCGATATGTAATATTTTTTGAGTTCTTGACAATTGTTCAAATACCGGCATATTTCTCATTTGCTCAATATCTTTGTTCTTGTTTACATTCACAATTACTATATCCCCTTTTCCCTTTCCGTAATCTCCACTGAAATCATAAAAGCCGGCCATTATAGTAAGTTCTCCTGAAACGACCAGATCTTTATACTTTTTATAAGCTATATTAACCTGGTAATCTAAATTTTTTTCGGTTATATGGGAATGGAGATAATTAAAATTTGTGATTTTTCCATGATCAATTATGGAAGGTCGTAAGAAATCGAGTTCGTGTCTGATGTTTTCATTTTCCTTATCAAATCCTTTGAGATATGATTTTATAGCCCCGCAATCAGAATGTCCGAGGAATAAAAGCAAAGGTGTTTTTAAATGGTAAACACCATAATCAACGGATCCTTCTGTTGATAAAATCTGATTTCCTATATTCTGTATTGAGAAAACTTTATTCGACGTATCCGGTAGCAATGCATTTAGGGGAACACGGGAATCTGAGCAAGTAACTAAAGTAATATACGGCTTTTGTTCTACTGAAAAACTTTCAAAATATTCATTCGGATGGGTTTTGGTGAAATAGTTATTGCCCAAAATAATTTGTGACACGATATCCGGTGTTAGTAGTTTCTTTGGTTTGAAAGCTGCCTTTTTAATATCGCCTTCTTTTTGTCCAATTGCTTTTTCAAGAATGTCGATAAGACTGTCGCTTCTGCTTACATGTCCAAGCAGGTTTTCTATATTTTCGAGTCGTAAAATGTCTCTTACTGTTGAATGTGCCTCCGCAACTTTGAATTCAATCCCTAAGGCTTCGAAATTATTATGTAGCCTTTTTATTAATCTGGCGCCACTCGAATCAATAGTTGCTGATGTGCTTAAGTCGAAAATGACAATTTTTAATGTTTCACCTGATTGCATCGCTTTTTTCCATATGGTATTATAAACGAATGAGATGTTGAAATATACCAGAGCCGATTCTACTCTGAATAGTAGCACTCCCGGAATAAGCTCATTATCAGGATGTCGTTGAATATCTGTAAATCTGTCTGTACCCGGTATTCTGCCCAGGAATGCAATATGAGGACTTGAAACCTTTCTTATAATAAGAATTAATGAAAATAATGCTGCAATAAGAACTCCGTGTAATATTCCAAATACTATTACACAAATTAAAGCAATCATGGCTATTACAAGATCGGATTTGTTAACCTTGTAAAGGCGTTTCATTTCTTTTAGATCCACCAAACCTGCAATGGCAACAAGTACTATGGAAGCTAAAATAACATAAGGAAGATTTTTAAGCAATCCGGTAAGAAACAATAGGCATAGTGCAATAAACAGTGATGCAATTACAAGTGATACAGGCGTTTTTGCTCCTGCTTTGTCATTAACAGCCGATTGTGACAGACCACCACTAACCGGATAACCATGTCCCAGAGCCACCGCCAGATTTGTAATGCTAATGGCAAAGAGTTCCTGCTGGGCGTCAATTTCGTATCCCTTTGCTTGTGCAAGTGTTTTAGCTGCAGATACGCTTTCAATGTAGGCCAGAAGGAAGCAGGCAAAGGAGAGTGGGAGAAGGGCTTCTACATCATTTATATTTATCGGTGGAAAGTGAAGATTTGGCAAACCGCTGGGGATAATTCCAACCAGCTTAAAATTTAAAGAACCTAGAGGTGTATATGAAATGACGAGCACCGAGATGGTAACCACAATTATGGCAATTGGTTTTCCCGGGAATATTTTTTCACCGATAATAAGCAATGCGATAGCAATGATGCCGAATATTAATACATAAAAATTGGTGTTGGGTAGTTGGGTGAACAGGATGCTTATGCTATGGATAAATCCTTCGCCACCTCCTGCAACACCGAAAAGTTTTGGTATTTGGGTAAGGCCAATGGTTATTGCAGCACCTGCTTTAAATCCAAGCAATACGGGTTCGCTGATAAAATTAACAATACTGCTTAATTTTAATAAATATGCTAAAAAGCTCATCCCCGCAGTTAAAAGTGCAGTTAAAGAAGCCAAATCGATCCATCTTTGAATGTCGCCGCCGGAAAGATGCGCGAGTGTTAAGCCTAATAGCATTGAAATGGCCGAAGTGGGGCCAATGGCAAGTTGTTTGCCAGTTCCCAGCATAGAGTAAAATACGCCGCCTATAAGATAACCATACACACCATATTGAGGGGGTAATCCGGCCAGTGTTGCATAAGCCAGTGAAACAGGAATGGCGTATGCTGCCAATGTTAATCCTGAAACAACATCCTTTCCAAAAAAATTAAGTCTGTATTCCCTGAGCCATAAAAGACCCGGGATGATTTTATAAAGCTTCTTTTTTAAGAAAAATTGTCTTTTCACAAACAATAGAATTACTAAAACTTATTCTATAAATGTCGGAAATATTTTTTAATCAATTTATTATCTATGAATAAATAATTTAAAACCGATTTAACAAAACTATCCTGAATCAAAATCCGTTTCTCAACTCAAAGGGTGATGCAGGCAATCCATCTCTTGAACAGAGATTGGCACTCTCAGGATTATCTGCCCAAGCATATCTCACAGCAACTGGATGATTTATTTGTTTATTCCAGACTATTACTCTATTCTTTTTAATGGAAGCACTGGCTTTATAAAAGATTTTACCATCAGCAGAAAGTTCAAAATATTTTAAGGGTTCTCCATTTTTTGAAGTTAAGCCTTCTTCAGCATTTTCGAACCATATCTCTACTTTTTTCTTACCGAAGTTTTGATTTACGGGAATGGGACTGACAGGAATTTCTTTTTCGCCATAGGCTAATTTGAAAGCTTGTTGGGCCAGCCTTTTTCCCGGCTCTTGTTTGTTCAGGGGATGTACATCGTTCCATTCACCAAGATCAATAGCTACAACCATGGCTGTATTTGAAACGGTAAGGGTGTTTAGCTGAGCCTGTCGTAATGCTGCCCAATTACTCTCCGTGGGTTCATCTGTGGGGGCCATAAAATTTGGTAACTGCATATAAATGAAAGGTAAATCGACTGATCCCCATTTCTCACGCCAGTTTTTAATTAAGGCAGGGAAGGTTTTGGAATACAGGTCTGCATCATTGGTGTTCGATTCACCCTGATACCACACTATGCCTTTGATTTTGTAATTGACTGCCGGAGAAATCATTCTGTTATATAAGCCTCCCGGTTTCCATCGAACAAAGGTAGGACCCCCGAGAGGTTCCATGCCAGTGCCCGGCTTATACCTCCATATGCCTTTAAGATCAATAGTATCCTTTCCTGCCGCAAGAAAATAAGGCTTGTCTTTAATGAATCCACCTTGTCCATTTTCGTTGATCACCCTCACCGTAATGGTGTTTTCACCGGTTTTTAATATTTTATCATTGATTTTGTATTTTCTCGGCGGGTATTGATAACCGGTTGTGCCTACAAATTTGCCATTTACATATACATGATCCTGATCGACAATTCTTCCCAACCACAAATCAGCTTCTT
>JAIOZM010000089.1 GCA_021740585.1 Bacteroidales bacterium | reverse complement strand
GGTGAATATGACCGCATATCACGTAATCATAATCGTTTTGGATGGCAATTTGTGCTGCAACGTTTTCGAAATTATTTACAAATTTAACGGCACTCTTTACGCTATTTTTAATCTTTTTCGACAAAGAAATCCTTCCATAGCCAAACAAATTGCTGATCTTATTTACCACCATATTTAGTAGAATCAGAAGTCCATAGCTTTGTCCCCCAAGACGAGCCAGCCATTTAGAGTGTTTCATAGTAACATCAAAAACATCCCCATGAAAAAACCAAGTCTTTTTTCCGTCAATCTCAAGCAGAAGTTTATTCACGATTTTAAGTTTGCCGAGTTCAAATCCTTCAAACTTTCGAAATAATTCATCATGATTCCCTGTGATATAATAGATAGTTGTTCCTTTGGTAAGCAATTTAGTTAGGTACTTGATAATTTTCAGGTGTGCATTTGGAAAATAGTATTTACTAAATTGCCAAATGTCGATAATATCACCATTGAGAATAAGGATTTTGGGCTTTACCGAACGCAAGTAATTTAGAAGCTCCTTTGCTTTGCAACCATAGGTACCCAGATGCACATCAGATATTACCAGTATTTCAACTTTTCTCTTTTTGTTGGTTTTCATTATTGAATGCTCCTATTAAAAAATACCCAAAAAATTAAATTAAACAAAAGTACAAAACGAACATAAAGACAATGTGTATAATTAATTAATATTTTGTTACTGTATCCATTGTTCTTTGCAAGCAGGGTAAATTGGCATCCTATTTTCTCAGCCATTTCCATAAGCCTATACACCTCTATATCAGCAAAGAGAAGTTAAATCAACTAAATTCGCATGCTATTTTCTCACCTAGACACTTTTTACCATGATCAATAAACAAATTATGGGCCTCAAGTACCCTTGTGAATAACAGGAGGAGATTTTTTGCCTCCGTGATAACATCCAGTAAAACAAGATTAAGAGGCTCAGCACCGGATGCGTTAAAGGCCTTAAAAGGATTCAATTCCGGAGAGTGGAACTCAGATGAAGTTCACCAGATGTTTATCGCCAAAGGTGTTGCCATGACAAAAGCATCAAGAAATAAAATAGCAATAATTAGGTAATAGTATTTTATTTGCTAAAATTTTGTGACCATACTATTCGATAAATATTGAGGCTCTATTAACAATATATTTTCTATTTGTGAATCTATTGTTATGTATTCTAAACATTTTCGTCACTTTAAATTATTTCATTGATAAGGCAAAGTTAACAGAGTGTTAACCCACTTACATTACATTTATTATTTCAAATTATTTTAAACATGGAATATAATTATAATAAAATATTAGTGGTTGATGATGAAGAGGATATTGTGGAGTTTATAAGTTATAACCTAATAAAAGAAGGCTATGATGTAAGTACGGCAAAGAATGGCTGGGAAGCTATAAATCAGGCCAAATTGTTTAAACCGCATTTGATTCTACTGGACATTATGATGCCTGAAATGGATGGAATTGAGGCGTGTGAAGAGATTAGAAGCATTCCTGGTTTATCACAGACTCTCATAGCATTTCTATCGGCCCGATCGGAGGATTACACGCAAATTGCTGCTTTTAATGCCGGAGCGGATGGCTTTATTGCAAAACCTATTCGACCCAAAGTATTAACCAGTACAATTAAAGCTCTGCTAAAGCGTTACTCGATTAATCACAGTGAAAAAGTAATAACTTCTAAGTATGCTAAGGTTTCTGATGTGCTTATTGACAAGGAGAGGCATTTAGTAACCCTTAATGGCAAGGAAATTGATCTGCCTAAAAAGGAATTTAATCTGCTTAGCTTACTTTTATCAAAGCCTTCTCGAGTATTTACCAGGGAAGAGATTTTTGATCAAATCTGGGGGGCTGACGTTATTGTCAGCGAAAGAACAATAGATGTTTACATTAGAAAAATTAGGGAGAAAATCGGTGTTGAACGGATTAAAACCGTAAAAGGGGTAGGTTATAAATTTATAGCCTGATCGCACTTAATAATTATTTTACATTGGGTGATTCGATAATTCAGCCTTCGTAGCCATTCTTTTAAGACAGGATTGGAAAAGTTTTAATTTTTTCATCCATTTTGTAGATCAATGCTTCCTTTTGCAGTGTTTTCAGGGCTTCACTATTCTTTGAGCTCACTATCGAGCGGTACTTTTCGGGTTCATCCTCCGAAAGAATTATATGGCAATTTCAGCGTTACATCATAAACCTATTCGAAAAACCAATAATTCAAAAAACAGCAAATCAAATGGAAAATTTGGCAATTTTTTTTATACATTCCCTTCGTTGAGATTTTACTTAGTGCACATTTTCAATAATATTTATCGGATATGAATATTTCAAATGCATGTCATTTTTTCAATCAGTTACATGTATGCTTTAAATCATTGATTCGTTGTGTTTTAATATAATAATATTTTGTATATTGCATAAAATATATTAATTATGACAAAAAATAAAGATCAAAAAAAGTCTAAAGGATCAAAGAAAAACATCAAGGGAAAAGAATTGAAGAAACGTAGTGAGAACGAATTAAAAAAAGAAAAGAAAAAGAAGAAAGAGAAAGAGAAGGAGAAGGAGAAAGAGAAGCAGAAAGCCCAGAAAAAAGATCCTGTAAAAGCCAAAAAGTCAGAAGGCAAAAAAGACAAGAAAAAGAAGGTAAAAGTTAAAAAAGCAGAACAAACAGTTGCTTTATTGACGCCTGAAAAAATTGAATCTACGCCTGTTATCCATGAGGAATTAACCAGCCCACCTATAAGTACCAGTGTTCTGGTAAATGTTCGAACAGCCACTTCTATAATCAGAGGCCTGAAAAGCGTTAAATCGGTAAACAAATACATAAAAGGGGATGAACGTATTACCGTAAAGAAGGCAGGATTAGCTAAAATTGCTAGTTTATCAGCAAATTAGGGAAACGAAATCAGTCAGAGATTATTTCATTAATCTGAAACACAACTTTACTTTGTTTTTCTGATTGATATTTTGTGTCAACATATCATTTCAATAGCTTTATTGGGTAGTTAGCCCTCTAACCCGGGCTTAAATCGTTAAATTTGAAGACTAAAAATTCAGTTTAATGAAATGTTTTCTTAATAATTGATTTATATATATTCCTTACTTTTATACAAAATTAAAAAGTCATTTTTTAATTGTAAAAATTTCTTTCTTAATGGTATGAATAAAAGCAGGGCTATTATTTTATTTTTTCTTACATTAACCATAATGGTAAGCAGCTGTCGTGATAAAGGGTCTCCCAGTTGCTATATCCTTGAGCCGTCCAATTATTCTTTTTTTGGAAAAGGGGAGGTGGTGGAAATACTGGTGGATGCTGATGATCCCAATGGAAATCATCTTGAAGTTCAATTCTTTATCAATGGGGAAGGAAAACATTCAACAACCAGCTTCCCCTACCGTTTTTCTTGGGATACTAAAGGATATGAAAAAGGAGTATATCTAATCAAAGCCAGAGTTATTGATTCAGAGGGGCTTGTACACTCTGACACATCCCAAATAACCATTGGGATAAGTACTCCAAGATTGATCACTGCAGATCCTTCAGCAGTTACACTTACATCCGCTGTTGTTGGCGGAACTATTCTTACAAACGGGGGAGCTTCGGTTTTTGAAACAGGGATTTACTATGGCACTATTGAAGAACCTGAAAAAAGTGGAGACAAACAAGTTAGTTCTATAATTGGTGAAGGATTTCAAACTTCCTTGACAGGGCTTTCAACTAATTCAACTTATTTTTATAAAGCTTATGCGGTGAATGAAGAGGGCGAAAATTTTGGGGAGCAAAAATATTTCAAAACTCTGGGCAATGAGTTGGGTAGTTTTACCGATTCAAGAGATGGAAGAACTTATAAATGGGTCCGGATTGCAAATCAAACCTGGATGGCTGAGAATCTTGCTTACCTTCCACAAGTAAATATGCTAAATGATGGCTCTAAATACAGTTCTAAATATTATGTATATAATTACAATGGAAATAGCGTATCAGAGGCAAAATTAAGCGACTATTATCAGGAATATGGGGCTCTTTATAATTATTATGCAGCGCTGAATTCCTGTCCTTCAGGATGGCATCTTCCCAGTGATGATGAGTGGAAAATACTTGAATCTAATCTTGGCATGCTTCCTATTTCTGTTGACAATGCGGGTTGGCGTGGTACAAATGAGGGTAGAAGCCTTAAAGCCCGGTCCGGTTGGAAAAGCAGTGGAAACGGAAGCAATATAAGCGATTTTACTGCCATTCCTGGTGGATACCGGTCACCGTCGGATTCATCGGAATTTGAGACTATTTACAGTAATTTTTGGGTAGCAAGAGAATACAATATCACTGGTGCCTGGTGTCGTTATTTGTATTACAACAATACAGGGATTTACCGTGGAACCTTCAGTAAAGATTTTGGGTTTTCAGTGAGGTGTATCAAGGATTAGATCAATCTTTTACACATCGTACGCTATAAGCACTGGTCTTGTTGCCATACCCACCACCGATGCTTAGTCCACCACCGGAAATTATTTTTCTCACAGCAGTCATACTATCTCCCTCGGTAGAGGTCCAATAATAAGCAAACTCTTCAAGGTTGATGTAATTTCCTAATGGATCACGGCTTCCGGATGGAATAGAATTAAACTCAGTACAGTGCACAAGGCTGGTCTTGTTCTCATCATTTTTTATTTCCTGTGCGGATCCCGAAACAATCAGGCCTGACATCATATTTATCATGGTATTCCATTCTTCAAGATCCGGCAGATGCCATCCCTTTGGACAACTTTCCACTGCAGGCTGCCATTCATACAAGCGTCCATAAACTTCTTCAAGTACCTCTTTATCATTATAAGTATATGATCCTGATATATTGTAAGAAAGGTTTTCTCCCATCCAGATTTGCTTGCCAATTTGGATAGTTTTATATTCTTTACCGTCTCGTGGATCAATAAAGCTAGATTTCTCTTGTGCTTTTACAGAAACGATTACAAATAATAACAGGATAATTAGTTCAAATCTTCTAATATTCATTTTTGATAAATAATTAAATTCTTAATTTTTAATAAAACGTCTTACAAAAACAGTATCATTGTTTTTTAGCATCAGGAAAAATATTCCCGGTGTTAATTTTGAAATATCTAGTATTCCTGAATTGAGATTTTCAGTTTCAAAATTCGTTATAACGCTCCGGCCAAAAAGATCAGTGATAATCAATTCATATTCATTGGTATTTCCGCTATAAATTTCAACAGTCAGGAAATCATTTGCCGGATTCGGATATACTTTGAATACTTTTTCATAAAGTTCTTCTTCAATACCTGTATAATTTTCACATACTTCATACACATCTCTGTCCCCACAATTATTTACATTATAGCAGCAAAGTTCCTGTATATTAAAATTAGCTTCGCTGTCGAAGTTACAGGCAGCAGGATCGGTACAGCCAAAAGCAATTTCGGTAGCACAGGAATTATCACTAATGATTGCTCCGGGATCGAATTCCAGATAATTTGGATTGGTACAGCCTTGTTTGAATGGATAACTTAGCCATTTATTAAATGATTCTTCTCCGGATAGAAACCTATCGTCATATTTAAATACATACTCCTCTCCAAGTGGATCCTGGAGGGTTACATTCACTTTCAAACTAATTTCTCCCTTGGTTGTAAGTTGTGCGATCAATACATGATTGTTTTCAGTTTTTCCGGAAACGCCTGTATTTGAATTTATTGCAACCTCACTTCCCGAAAATTCTTTTACGAAAGTATTTCCAAAAATCGAGTTATCATCTACTCCAAAAGCAACCAAACTCAGGAGAGCATCCGTATTGGGGATAAGGCCATCGGCATTGACCAATAGTATTCCTGCCCGCTCATCATCATTTACAAGCAAACCTCCCGGAACTCCTTCACTTCCTCCGTCGTTATTACTTCCTCCAACTATACTACCATCGGTATCGAAAGCTTTTAAAATCCCACAATGTTCCTTTGTGGCTAGTCCGAGTGTAATCCAGGTATCAAGAGGAGTAGTATTATCTTTCAGACGAGAAGAACCTATAGCATAACCAAATTTCTCTCCACGGTCGGTGTTATTGAAAAATCCTTCCGTGCTTGAGATTATTATTGGCATATTTACGGTGCCAAATACATTCATCAGTTTATAACCTTCTGAAAGGTCAAGATAAACCCTGTATGTAATTGAGCCGGCTTCCAGACTTCCCCCATCGGTATCTCCGGCATCATTTTCATCGGAGACATAGTATGTTTCTACAATCAATGAGTCTATCTGAGAATAAGCTGTTATTGACACAAACAAGAACATAAGGATTAATATAGGAAAAATAACTTTTTTCATTTCAGATACATTTTAATTCAGGTTATAGGATAAACTCAATCGAAAATCTCTTCCATAGGAGTACTCATCATATATCAGATCATATCCTTCATAAATCCTGGTAGATGCAGCCCCAAGGAGATTTCGCACTTTGAAACTGACACCAAAATTCTTTCCGATTGATTTGGAAACTTTGAAATCAATTAAATTAACAGGAAGTTCCATGATATTTGGGATCACACCCCGGTTAACCACAGCAAGCCGGGGACCCTGAACATTATATCCCAGTGAAGTATTTAAACCAATTTTTTCATAGTTATAGGTCAACAAAGCATTTACCACATATGGAGCCTGTCCAAACATTGTCTGTTCCCTTGCTTCTCCGCCGAGATTAATTTTTGTTAAGGAATTAATAAGTGTTAAATTGGTTCTCAGTTCAAGATTTCTCAGAAAAGAGACTTTACTTTCAAATTCAAGTCCATACACCCTCGATTCTTCAGTATTGATCCAGGTATAATAATTATTATCATCCACTACCTCGATATGATTCTGAAACCCCTTGTAAAAAAGACTAAGCGATAAGTTATTACCTCCTTTGAAGAATGACTCAAACCGCAGATCAAAATTATTTATTTCCACTATTTTTAAATCCGGATTACCAAGAACATGAATTCTGTATTCGTAATCATATACATAGGAATAAGTAACTTCCCGTATGCTGGGGCGAGCAATGGATTTACTGTAATTCGCTCTGGCATTTACAGTCATATTATTATTGGAAATGACTTTATAAATAAAATTTACACTTGGCAGGAAATGAACCGTATCTATCCTGGCATAATTTGCTGTAAGATTTCCGGCACCAACTATCATTCTGTCCTGTGAGCCTTTTGGTTGACCAAGCAAGAGGGTCATATCAGAAAATAAATCTGTCTGTTCCACCCTCAATCCACCAGTAAGTCTGATGCGGGATGTAATATTATAATCTGTCATTAGCCAGGCAGCAGTAATAGCATTATGACCCACGGAGGAATTCCGTCCTCTCAGAGCAAGACTCTGATCAACCACATAATGCAATGGAATAAAACTATACTCATTTTGCGGATAAACATGAAAATTTTCTTCCTTGAAGTAGTTGGCTATATTTCCGTTATCAATCATAAAACCGATATTGGATTGCTCTAAAATATATTCGTATTGTTGGTAATTACGGTCATTATACTGGTAGGCTCCTCCAAATTTTATTTTCCTGGATAAATCTTTATCAGCAAAAATCGGCAGTTCACCATTCAAATGAAAATCATAGATGTCCTCGTTCAAATACCTGAAATTCCTTCTCGGTAATCCTACATTGTCAAAAGCAAAAACAGTATCACTAATGTCAAAATAACTTCCCCAGCTCATCCGCTTAAAATCCGGTATTTTACTATCTCCCTTGGTATAGGATGCGTTTAGATCCAGTTTCATATTAATAGCAGGAATGTAATTTTTCGATTTGAATTGATAAATCAATTGTCTTTTTTCTTCATAAATCTGCGATTGCACATTACTGATGGAGTTACTTTCTGTCCCGCTGAGTATTCCTGTTCCCTGAAAGGCTCTGTTTTTATTGGAAAAATTAGGCATTATCATAAATGAAATGCTGTTATTTTGATTCAATTTATAGGCAAGATGGGCAAGTCCGCTCCATGCATAGGATATTGAACTTACCTGTTGGTTAAGTGAATCTGTCTGAAAAAGAATATTTGTCCCTGCTGATATTTGTCCCCGGCTGTAATAAGCTGCAGGATCATAATTGACCCCCCTGCTATATCGAAAACCCAACATGAATCCCAATGGATTTCCAAAGAGGTTAATTTGATTTCCAATGCTAAATTCCTGACTATGATCAAAGGGAGCCTTTGATACAATATTATCCATATTGTTTGGGAGAGTGCTACTGAAATTAATTACATCCTGGTTAATGGTTTCAAAAGCACTAATATATATACCGCTAAAATAGGAATCTCTTGCTGCTCTAATGGCAGCCTGATCATATATAAACGCAGGAGGTAACAATCCAAGTTCAACCAATCCGAGGTTGAAATACACATTATCAGGAGAATTCTGAATTAAAGTCGGATCTATTTTCAATTCTTGGTAGTAAGATTCAAGTCCAAGGGCACTAAACTGCTGATAAGGAGAAGGAGCGGAAGAATAATTTGGGAAGAACTCGAAATTGGGGTTATCTATGTCCCTGAATCCACCATCGAAAGCCAACCAATCGTTTGGGCCCGCTTCTGAAGTAACAATATCTTTAAAGGTAGTTTGAAAATTAAACCCAAAAGAGGAATTAAAACTCAGGGTGAATTTCTCAGGATAATCCTTGGTTTCTATTGAAATGTATGCCCCAGACCAGTCACCGGGCAAATCAGGGCTCATTGTTTTGGATATTATGATATTATCTACCAGACTGGTAGGAAAAATATCCAGTTCTATATTATTCGTAAATGGATCGAGGGTAGGTATTCTGGACCCATTAATAGTAGTTTTAATATAACGGTCTGCCAATCCTCTAACCGTGATAAAATCGCCCACTGTTGAAACTCCGGTTATTCGTTTTGTAGCATCGTGAATATCTGAATCTCCCGTCTTTTTAATGGTTTCCGATGAAATATAGTCCATACTCACAGGAGAACTTGCTTTTTTCAATTGCATATAAACATCACTGGATCGCTGTACTTTCTTAATAATTACTACATCTTCGATGCCAATGCTTAAAGGCTGCATCACGAGATTTACAATGCTAACTTCATTTTTTTTTACATTTACCATCGTTTCAATATTAGCATAGCTAATGAAAGAAACAATCATTTTCAAATCCTGATCGGAATCTACCCGCAATGAGTAATTCCCATCAAAATCGGATATTGTCCCTTTGGTGGGGTTTGATTGAATATATACTGTAGCACCAGTTAGAGATTCCCCATTCTCATCGCTAATTTTACCACGAACTATTCCCTGCCCTGAGACTGCAACAGTAAAAAATAGCAAACAAACAACCATGATAAATAACTCTATTTTGGGCTGGTTTTTCATAAATAGTTTTCGATTAATGAAGTAGATTAAGACATCCAGCCCGATGAAAAAACTTTTTGTTTATTCATCGGTACTGTTTTTCATAATTCATTTAGATGAAAGGCTTATTCTTTAATAAATTCCCTGTAAAGAATACGTTCTCCGGCAGTAATTCTGATAAAATAAAAACCTTTATTCAGTCTGCTTATATCCAGTGATACAGGATTATTATCGGTATAATGTTGTAGGCTATTATTTAAAATAATCATGCCGCTAATGGAAATAACTTCAATTTTAGCTGATCGAGGCAGATTTATGCCACTCATCTGAATCATTAAGCTTTCATTTGCCGGATTCGGATAAATGTTCAATTGTACTTTGGAATGACTTATGTCAATTCCATCAGGACCCATAACATTAACTGAAATTGAATCTAAATCTGAGGAATTCCTGTTATCAATAGCTTTCACTTTTATTTCATGAATTCCCTGAATACTTGTCCAACTATATTCAAAAGGGGACTGCGTATCATTCATAACTTCCTGATCATCAATATAAAAAACAACTGAACTAACCTTACCATCATCATCCCTTTCATCAACAGTTATATTTACGATATTACCGGCGTTTATCATTTCACTAACTTGAGGTGTCACAATCACAATGCCTGGAGGAATATTAACCATAATGTTTACCGTATCTGATGAGTTTGCACCATCAGCATCCTGAGCAATAGCTATGATTTTAGCTTCCCCTGCCACAGTAGTCCAGGTATATTCAAAAGGTGATCCGTTATCGATGAAATGGGATTCCCCGTTAACAAAAAATTCAACTTGAGTAACCGGCCCTTCAGCATCTGACACCTCCGTTGAAATAGTAATCACTTCTCCAACATCAACTATGGTTTCTTCAGCAGGACTGGTAATGCTTATTTGCGGAGGATCGTTGCTTGTTACAAATATACTCACCGGTTCAGAAATCTTAAACCCATTGTAATTATCGATGGCTTTTGCAGTAAGCGTATATTCCCCTGTAACTGAAATCCAGTCGTACTGATATTCAGTTTCGGTTCCTTCATTATCAGCCCCGACAAACACATCATTCAGGTAGAATTCCACCATGGTTATTTCACCATCAAAGTCATTGGCATTTGCTTTGAAGCTAACACTTACATCTGGAACGAAATATGATCCTTCCAGTGGAGATGTTAGGCTAACAGCAGGCAAAACGTTTGTATTTTCAACAATATTTATATGAACCGGACTTGAAACAGTCCTGGCACCGTCATTGTCTGTAGCTACAGCAGTGATTTTTTGTTCTCCTGAAATGGCTTCCCAGGTGATACTATATTGAGGAGCATGGTTAGATGAACCAATCTTTTTACCATTAATGATGTATTCAACAGAATCGACGGTCCCATCAAGATCTGAAACATTCACACTTATTGGCATACTGTAATCCTTCGGAAAGATCGCTCCACCAATAGGATCAACAATTGAAACTTCAGGAGCTTTTATATCTTTGCCAATGGTATTTATTAATGCCGGAAAAAGAACTTCACCTAGTCCTTCATTTGGGTCTCTTGCCACATATCTATAGGCAATGTTATTTGCATCTTTTAAAAGGATATTCAGCTCAAATGAAAAAATACCATCGGTGGTAAACTGTCCAATAAGCACATAATTATCGTCTGTAGCTCCAACTGAACCACCAAGACTTGACCATGAACCATCGGTAATTTCAATTCCGGGACCGTAATTTCCTGCAGTTTCCCCAAAAACGTCAATAATTTGTATTCCGCTAGCCAGCCAGGTTGTTTGTTGTGGAGTTCCGGCTATAAATCCATCAGCGCTCGTTAAGGGTATACCTGCATAAGTATCATTATTGGTAAGGAGTCCGTTTAAACCAATAATGGAACCGTCAGTATCATCCTCCTTAAGTACTGCTATATGGCCACTCGAAGATCCTCCAACAGAAATCCAGGAATCAATGGCTGTAGTATTGTTACCCACTTTTGAGCTTGAAATTTTATCTCCCATCTCTTTTCCCCTGTCGGAATTATTAAAAAAGCTTGTAGAAGTCGATAATTTGAGGGTATGCGCCCCTGTTGTTCCATAAACAGCAAGGAATTTAAAATTCGGTGCCATATCTGCAAAAACTCTATAGGTAACCGAATTATTTGCAAGATTCCCTCCCTCTGTATTAGCAGCATCATTTGCATTCGCAACATAATACTTTTCAATAATCAATCCTTCCAATCCTTCAACTTGCTGACCAATTAGGGTTATACACATGAAGAAGCTTATGGCAAAGGAAAGAACCACCCGGGTATGTAATTTTTTTTTCATAGAATGAACTTTTTAAATTATATTATACAATCGTTTATGTTGATTATGGTTTTGGGTAAATCAGGAATTCTGATTTTATTTCATTGCTTTTAGGGTTTCTGGCCACATAATTTTCTGTACCACAATCAGGGTTATTAACCTGAAAGTTTAGTTCAAAGGACAATGCACCATCAGTTGTTAACTGAGCTACCAATACCAGATTCTGTTTATCAAGACCTTGAATCCCTCCAAGAATTGCCAGCACTCCGTCTTCCGTATAAAAATGACCTTGATTATCTTCCTCTTCGAACAGGTCAAGATTGATTCCGTATTTAATAATTGCTGGAATATTTGGGAATTCGAGTAAACCATCCGAGGACTCAAAACCCGGGAAAGGAAGGATTGTGCCATCGGTGTCATCCGAAAGTCGAACTCCAATATGTTTTCTGGAAGCAGGCCCCATGGTTAACCAGGAATCCAATGCAACTCCGTATTCTTCAATCTGCCTATTGAGAACTTCACTACCAATTGAGGAGCCCCAATCTACCTGATTATAGAATTGTGTAGTTGTTTTAAAAATCAGAGGATGGTCTTTTATGCCGTACATAGCCTGAAGTTTATAACCTTCCACCATGTCAACATATATTCTGTATGTAACAGTTCCTTTTGGAATTGTTTGTCCGTTTGAATCCTGTAATGTTTCGTCTTCTGCTATATGATAGATCTCAACAAAAACGTTTTCAACACCTCTTTTTTCATACTGTTGCTGAGCCCACAGAGGTCCACTTAGAATCAGACAAATTATGACCACAATAAATAATCGTATATTTCTCATATTTAAAACTTTATAATCATTGGAAAACCATTCAAAATATTTTGTATAGATACTATACATATACAAACTGCAGCTTAAGAAATTATTAAGAAATAATATAAAAACTCTAAAATTTCATCGACCAATAGTTATGAAATGGGTAAATGAAAAAAGACCCGGATTAAAAACCCGGGTCTTAATTCTTTTTAAAATTTATATTTACTTGTTAATTACAATGCGTTTTACAAGGCTTGAATTTTCAGAAGTAATTTTCACCATATAAATACCTGAAGAAAGGTCATTTACATTCATTTGAGTTTTGTCAGAGACATGATCAATTGTACGTAAAACTCTTCCATTCATGTCGATAAGTTGAACACTGGATTCAGCAGATACTTCAACAACAAACATATCATTTGCTGGGTTAGGATAAACATTTACAGCAAAATCGTTGTCTTTAATACCGGTTGCATTGGAAGCAGATTTTGTAAAGTTAACATCTACTTTGGTACCGTTAATAAAGGCGCTTGCATAAGTGAAGTCATCATTTGAGAATTGTCCTCCCGTGTTCAAAAAGCGAACTGAGAATACAGGTTCTTCAGTATTATAATTTTCAAGACTGTAAGAAGTATTCCAAACATTTTCTTCAATGCTGTTTGAAAGAGCTTCAACTTTTTGCTTATTTGTAACTGACATGAACTGAAGTTTATCAGTATTTAACATAAGAGCAAAGTCAAGAGCATTAACGGCTTCTACGGAAGAAATCATTACAGGAACGTCAACAAAGTTCTCTTCGTAAATGGCATTGGAAAGATCAAAGGTTACAGAAGGACCAACTTTTGCACTTTTCAAGCGGCTGTCTGCACCACCTACGAGTTTATTGTAGGAACCGTCAACATCACCAAGTAGGATCATGATAAAGGTTTCTGTTGGTGAAACAGGGCAAACATCAGCAGCAAGTCCTGAAAGTCCCTGATACTTCTCTGGATTTGGAACGAACTCTTTTGAATAGCCACTTCCGTCTGAGTAAGGATAGTTAGTAGAAATCTGATACCTTTCCTCGGAGATATAATCAGAAAGGGCAACATATTCCCAATCCATACCGGTTCCATTGGCAAACTCTTGTCTTATCTGTACAGCACGTTGATTGATTTGGGAAACATCCCCTGCGGTAACTTTTCCATCTTTGTTCACATCCATGGCAATAATCTGGTATGCACTAGGTATGAAGGTAGGATCATTCACAAGAACTTTCTGAGTTAGCAATGCATCCTGGCCACCAAAGAGAGAAAGAATTAGGTCTTCATCATAAACAACATTCTCAATCTGTTTCTCAATTACAAGGTTAGTTGTTCCACCTAAATTCCAGTTATAAGAAACCTGTCCGTTTGCATCAGGTTCTGCATAGTATCCGGCAAGGTTGCCCATCATTCTTGCAGAATTATAACCGTTTGCTTCAGTACCCTGGATTGGGCTACCATCGGCCCAGAAGTTCAATTGAGCATTAAAGATATAATCAATATAAGTAACGTAAGTATAAGTATTAATAAGGGTCTCATCAACAAGAGTATTTGAAAGCAGATAAGACTCTCTCAAAGAAGAAACTGAAAAATCAACTTTATCAGCTGAAGAGAAACCGTAAGTCTTTACAAATTCAACGCAAAGAATTTCTCCTCTTCCTTCCCAAACAAAATTAGCTCCACCGTTACCTGACATAAATACAGATACGAATAATGAGTCGCCATCTACTCTCCAGGTATATGAAGCATCAGTTCTTGATCCGGTATGAAGTTCAGCATTGATACTTACAACGCCTGTTGGAACTACTTTAGATGCATCAAAAGTCATAACCATATCAAAACCTGTGACGTTTGCCAAATCATAGTTTACTCTGTTCAGAGGAACACAGAAAGTATTGGCATCATAACAAGGAACTGAAATAGTATCCTGTGCACCTAAAGTATAATAAGTATTGGCATCATAAATGTTTATATGAACGTCTGCACTGGCAGCACCTTCACGGCTTGCATCAGAAGCAACAGCAGTAAGAACATAATCACCGGCAGCTGCAGGAGTCCATACAACACTGTAAGGAGCAGTTGCATCAACACCAATGGAAGCAGCATCAACAAAGAATTCAACTTGTGTAATAGCGTCACCTTCAGCATCGTTAGCTGTTGCAGAAACTGTAACAGGACCAGCATTCAGATCAAAGCTTGACAAGTCAGCTGGAGCACTAATAGCTGCAGTAGGAGTTGCATTTGTAGCCACTGTATAAGTCAGGGTAGAAGGAGCATTTGCGGTTAAACCAAAATTATCCGTTACTCTGGCAGAAATTACATGGGCTCCAACTCCACCAACCGGAGCAGAAAGTTCGTAAGGTGCACTTGCATCAATACCTGCAGAAACAGCATCGATAAAGAATTCAACCTGAGCAACAGATCCGTCAGGATCACTGGCCTGTGCCGTTGCATTCACAGTTTCTCCTTCGAAGAAGGCACTTACAGCTAAAGGATCAAGACTTACAGAAGGAGCAAGATTAATTGTTGAAAAATGAAGAAGGTCTGATTGCACATATAAAACCGGATCAGCATTTGGTTGTGCTACATAGTTTTCAGCAACTCCACCAGCATCAAGTAACTGAACGTTCAGATCAAATGTAAGATCACCGTCAGTGGTGATTTGAGCTACCAATACCCTGTTATTAACAGCATCGCCATAGGTACCACCAAAGGTATACCATGATCCATCGTTAATCTCAAATCTTGGACCAGTCAAACCTGAACCATTACCAAAGAAAGCATTAACAGTTGTTGCGGTTAAGGCTGGAATTGTTGATACACCTGCAGGAGTTGCGGCAGTTAAACCATCGGCAGCAACAAGGTTAGTTGTTCCAACACCTGTATTTGTTAAATGTCCAAGGATAGAACCATCAGAATCTTCAGTTTTCAGAACACCAATTCTTCCAGCTGAAGTAGCTCCAAGGGAAATCCAGGAGTCAAGGGATACCGTGTTGTCAGCAACACGACTATCACCGATAGAGTTTGCAATGGCATCACCACGATCGTCATTGTTATAGAAACCTGTTGTTGTTTCAATATACAGTGGATTAGGAACAATCCCAAAAACAGCTGTCAATTTATAACCCGGAGCCATATCAATAAATATTCTGTATGTCACCGCTCCATTTGTAAGAACTCCACCTTCAAGTGCAGCATCAGCAGCACTGGCAGTATAATACTTTTCAACAATTAGGTTTTCCAGACCTTGCGAATAACCTGCAATAATTGCGAAAAGTAATGCGATACTCAATATAATTTTTTTCATAATTTATAAATAATTTGATATTTGTTTATAATAATTATTCTCCACAATTAACACCAAATTGTGGAAGGAATAATAAGAAGTCTTCAGAATCGGTAACACCATTGTTGTTCAGGTCAGAAGGACACTGAGCAGTCAAAACATCCTGTACTGTCCATGTATCAATCCATGATGAAGCAGCTCCTGGTTCGAAAGCACCGGCAAAAGCAGCAGTTTCGAAGAAAGCACCAGCGGCAACTGAAGTAGCAGCAGCAGTACCGGCAGCAGGAACAGGGTCAACTGAATTTGAAACGGAGTTGGTAATACCATTTATTACAAGGGTATAGTCAATAATTGAATTGTCAACACTATTTCCGTCGCCCTCAAAAGCTGTAACATCAGTCGCACTGGCAGCAACACCAGCAACTGCCAGCATATTAGTATTACCGGCAAAAATGTTGTTCTCAATCACCAAGGTACCGTTCAACCAGTTTTGATAACCATCGATTGTGTGGGCAGAGCTATTATTCAGGTTAACACCATTTTTAAAGTTTGCAAAGATCGAGTTTCTGATTGTTCCTTCAGTTCTCTCTTTAGCTTCCATTCCTTCATCATTAGCATTTCCTATAAGGGTGGCATTGTAGATAGTAGGGTTTGATAAATGTACTCCTGCTGGCAATGCACCTGTGTAGATTTTATCATCATCACCGTCCATTTCAAATCCATTGTCACCTTCGCGTGAATAAACCGGATTGGTTGAAGCAGGCAGCTGAAGTCCGTACATAAACTGAACACTTCCTGTATATCCCTGATCCCAGTCAAGATAGTCGTCGTTGCAGAACAATACGGTTGCATATTTAATATTTGCAGTTCCTCCGAAGAATTCAATTCCATCATCCATGTTGGAAACTACCTCAATATGATCCAAAATCGTTCCACTACCAACTGATCCTAATGTCAATCCATTGATTTCGTTAGCAGCACCAATAACTGCTCCACCATGACGAATAGAAACGTAGGTCAATGAACCTGAATTATCAGCATCGTTAAAGTCGCCACCAATTTTAAGATCTCCAACTGCTGTGAAACCGGCAACAGCTTCTTCACCTGGTTCCCAACGATCTTGTCCATAATGGTGTCTTGGATCCGGCACATCCAAACCTTCGATAGTTCCTTCTCCGTCCTGAATAGCCAATGCCTGTGTTCCAAGTGAAGGCATCAGGTTATTGTAAGCTCTACCCAGCATAATAATTCCACCCCATCTGCCTTGATTCTTAATAGGATAATTTCCATCAAGTTGGTCTTCAATAGTGGTAAAAATAACAGGTTGTGCTGCTGTGCCATTTGCAAAAAGCTGTGCACCCCTTGTTATAATAAGAGCAGGAGCGGCAAGTCCTGTTCCGTAGGTAGCTTTAATTTTTGTACCTGCAGGAATTGTAAGGGTTTGACCCTCAGTAACATAATACCTGCCATCGAGGATGTAGGTGTTAGCGGCATCCAGCGTAACAGCGGTTGCAACCTGATTGCCATTTAAATCAGATAATGTACTCATAAACACATCTGCGGCAAAGCTTGACACGATGCCTGCACAAAACAGAATCGCAAGTGAAAGAAAATGTTTCTTTGTTTTCATAAAAATAATTGTTAAGGTTTAAAAATATTAATACGATACAAATTACCGGAATGAATCTATAGTGAGACTTAATATTGCTTCAATTAATCATTAATTAATCCATGATTTTAGATGAATTTTATAAGGTTCTATTAATATTGGAAAAAGTGGATTTTACTCGATAAGAGTGAGGGCAATGCTTCTGAACATTTAACAATTCCTAAAGGTTGATTTTTTAAGAATAGGAGAATATATAACTCAATTTTTTCTTTGGAAATGAAAGAAAAGTATGCCTGAAGAAAGCAGTATAATCTGCTCCCTTGCCCGGTGGAGAGTTACTTTTTGATAAGTATGGTTTTTAATCAACGAATAAATCTCCGGGCTGGCTTCATTTATTGAAATGGCGTTAAAAAGCGATCCATGGCTTCTGTCTATCCGGATTTTACTTTGGAACATCTGCGTGCTAAGGAAAAGTTATTTTTATAGATCCTTGCTTCCAATAAATTGTTTGATTAGAGGAATATTCGAAACTGAATTGCTACCCGAATCCATTTAATGATGTTGCCTACATTGATATAGTGATTAATTCACAAACCACACTAAGGGCAAATGTATATGATTTAAGCGGGAAGCTTGTAAGAGAAATGTACAACGGAGTTGCTTTCCCGGGCACACAAACTCTTG